>JANYJH010000450.1 GCA_025361865.1 Phragmitibacter sp. | reverse complement strand
CGCGACTGTAAAGGTAGTTCCATTCCTGTGCGAAGTGGCTTTCGATCTTGCCTGCAACGTCACGATCCATAGGGTCGGAGAAGGTGATCAGGACGCCGTTATCATGCGTCTCCAGCGCCACTGGCAGATGCGCTGGCCCACCCGTGTAGCGCACGCGCTGGAAGCAGCCATCCCTCGGCGCGTAGGTGCCCCAACCGAACAACCCGCTGACATAGAGCTGGCCATCTTTGGGATTGATACGGCCCTGCTGCAAGCCGCTGAGAAAGTCGCCGGGCAGCAACACCGCTGCGCCCTGCCAAGTCTCACCGATCTTCTCACGCAGCACCAGAAGATGGTTTGCGGAGCCGGAGGAGCAATGAATGAGCTGCCCGCCGAGAGGTCCCCAGCGGTCACTTTGCGTGAAGCATTGTCCGCCGCAGGAGTTGTCCAAACCGCGCGGCAGATAGAGCAGCGGCGGTTCCGTGGTGATGCCCGGTTTCGGTCCGCCATAGCCGTAGTAGCCGCCGGTTTTGATCTGGTAAATGGCGGAGGCCGGCGTCCAGTTTCCCTCCTGAGCGTTCGTGGTCATGGTGCCATCCGCCGCGAGGCCCATGCCGTTCGGATTGCGGAAGCCAGTGGCGAGCACTTCGATTGACGGGAGCGCGGACACTCCTGTCCGTTGTTGGGAAGCTGATGAAGCGGACAAGAGTGTCCGTGCTCCCGTCACGCGGCACAGGCCTTGATTGCCGGAAGCAAAAACGAAGCGTCCTTCGGCATCGTATTCGAGCCCCGTGATGAAGTCATGACCGCCAGCCGAGGTGATCTGCGCATTGCTCACGCATTCATAGAAATCAGCCTCGTCATCGCCATTAAGATCATGCAGGCAGGTGATCTGATCGCGACCGAGAACGTAGATTTTCTCATCCACGATCTTCAATCCGAGCGGTTGATGCAGGCCGGTGGCGAAGCGTTTCCAGCGCAGATGTTGCAGGCTTTCGTCAATGCCACGACAGAGCCAAACTTCGCCCGTCATCGTGCAGATCGCCGCATCGCCGTTGGCGAAGAAATCGTGGCCGCTCACGAAGAAAAGCGTCTTCCACGGGTTCTCCACCGGCAGCGGCAGCGTATCGATGGCATAGGGTTTAGCCGTGCCCAGTTCACCTTTTGCCTCGATCCATTGTGGCCATTGCGCAGGGCCACCTTTCGTGAGTTCCGACTTCTCCGAACGCTCTCGGATAAACTTTCCGTTCTCCGTCCACGCGGTGTCGAAGCACTCCTTACCATCGAGTTGATAGGCGAAGACCACGCGCTTTCCATGACGGTAGTAGCCATGATAAACAAAGGGCTGCGCGGGAGCTGGAGCCGTTGATTTCTCAACCACTTCACCCTTCATCAAGGTGCCATTCATGAAGCCGTGCCGGTGCGGATCAAAGCTCACGAAGCCGCCTTTCCAAACGACGGAGAAGTTCAGCGTCAGCGGATCGAAACACGCAGCAAGCTCACCCTGATCCCCGAGCCGAACGCTCACGCCTTTGACGATGGTCACACCAGCCCCGCGAAACACACCGGCCATGACGTTTCCGATGTTCGTGTCATTCCAGCGGCCATCTTTCCACGTCACTTCATCATTCTGCGTGCCCCAGTGGCCGAATGTTCCGCCCTCAAGGCCCGGAAATTCCGGCAGCAACGCGGGCATCGGCTGCTGCTTCATGAAATAGAGCGCCTCCTTCGTGTAGAAATCGTAGATGCGGTGCGCGTTGATGGGATGATCCTTGTGCGGCCACTGCTCAGGATGAAGCGGCGCGTAGTCGTAAGCGAATTCCACCGTTTGATTTTGAGCATTGGCTTTGGTCGCTTTCACCGCATCGCCATGCCATGAGAGCGGCTTCGGCTTCGGTCCTGTATCCTTGCCATCAAGCTGTTTCACGAGCCACGCGAGGCCATCGAGATTGTCTTGGAGCCGGACCTCTGCGTCTTCATCGGTGTGATTAAGAATGCCGATGGGACCGCGATAGCCGCTGTCACGAATCGTCTTGAGCAGGCCGAGTTCCAGATCGCCCTGACCCAGCGGCAGGATGCTTTCCTCACCGCGTTTCATGCCGTTAAGATTCAGGCAAAGCAGATGAGGTATCATCTGCGGAAGCACGGTGGCAAAGCGGTCCAGATGAGCGTGGCCGTGATGCAGATTGTAAACCATGCCGACGTTCGTGATGCCATCGCGCTTCAGACGTTCGATGATCGCCAGTTGGTTCTCCGGCTCACCAAACCAGCCGCCGTGATTGTAGAGACCGACCTTGCAGCCTTGCGCCGCTGCGGCTTCAGCGATGGGCTTGATCCGGGTGGCTTCGGTCTCGATGCGCGCCGCCTGTTCCTCCGGCGTCTTCGTTATCGCGCCACCGCCATTGACCCAGAGCTGGGGCTTCACATCGTGATGTGAAAAAACCTGCAACGTGTGCCGCGCTTCCTCATTCATCGTGGTCGGAAACCACCACGCATCCAAGGCGATGCCATGTTTCTTCAAGGCCTCGCACTCCGCATCGAAAGTCGGCAGATGCTGAGCCCGATAATCATACGCGAAGTGTCGCAAGCCCAGCTTCTCCAGCATGGCGGCGCGTTCTTCTGGACCGCGCTTCTTCGCATCGAACGGCACGATGCACCACGCCCAGAGGTTCTCCTTCGCAAAGAGTTTTCCGTTGTCAGGATCGGCAGCGCTCAGTGGCGTCAAAGCAACGCCGAAGGCCAGCGTGATGAGGAATAAAGGGAAGCGATGATTCATGGGCACGGGTATTACGCGGACGAGGCTACACGTTTGTCAGCGGCTTAGGGATTCACTGCTCCCCATTGACCTTCCCTGCGTCCCATGCTTCATGCTAAGCGAACATATAGATAATGGATCTCGCATTTTTCCGGCTCCCCCACGGTCAGGCATGGATCGGCGAAGGGCCGTTCGCGGAAGCGGCGAGCCCTCCCGATGGCGCGGCGTTTTATGTGAACGACTTCACCTTGTCCGACCCGAAGCCGTGGAAGATTCCCGCCAAACTGGTGCCGCTGGAGAATGCGGGAAGTCTGGCAGCTTATGTGAACGGGGCTAAGCGGCCCCACGTCGTTTGGGAGAAGCCCACGACGGAATGGTTTAAGATGGCCTTCCGCCGCATTCGCAAGGAAGTGCTCTCTCATAAGCTGTGCAAGCTCGTGCCCGTGCTCACGGAGAACGGCACGCTGGCAGAAGGGGATATGCTGCATCTGCTCAATGCCATCATCCACGCGCCGGAGGGCATGTGGAGCTATGCGTTCGCGAATCGCGGGAAGGGCTTCCTCGGGGCCACGCCGGAGCTGCTGTTTCATCTCGAAGGCAAGCATTTGGAAACGATGGCGCTCGCGGGCACGGCCAAGCCGGGCGATGCCAAGAGCTTCATCACAGACGCGAAGGAGATCGAGGAACATGAGATCGTCGCGACGTTTCTTGAGCAAACCTTGAGGCCACTCGGCCCGGTCACGCGATCCGAACGCGGCACTAGCGAAGCGGCTGGCCTTACGCATTTTCGCACCCACATCACCATGGAACTGACGGCTGAAACCAGCGCGAATGATTTGGTGAAAATGCTTCATCCAACGCCCGCCGTGGGGGTCTTGCCACGGGATGAGGCGTCAGTCGCGAAGCTCATGGAATATCGTCGCCAGCTTCACGCGCCTGCTTTTTTCGGTGCGCCATTTGGCTGCAAAATCGGGAAGGAGTTCCACTGCGTCGTGGCCATTCGCGGCATTGGTTGGGCGGAGAAGGAAGTGTCGCTCCCGAGCGGATGCGGCATCGTCGGCGGCAGTGCGTTTGATCACGAATGGCGGGAGTTGCGCATCAAGCGCGAGGCCGTGGCTCGGCTACTGGGAGTGTAGTAGCACAGGCTTCTTGCCTGAATCAGTAGTGACAACAGCCAAGATGGCTGTTCTACCCACAGGCAGGATGCCTGTGCCACTCAGTAGAAGTAGCTCATCAAGCGCGAGGCAGTGTAACACAGGCTTCTAGCCTGTGTGTAGAACAGCCATCCTGGCTGTTTCATCATGAGTTTCAGGCAGGATGCCTATGCCACACTGCTTGCGACAACGCACACCGACTGCTAATGAATGACATGGAAGGCAATGCTGAAGTGATCAAGGCGCTGTTCGCAGAACTGGATGCTCTGGGCATTCAGGAGTTCTGCATCGCCGCAGGTGCGCGCAATGCTCCTTTGATCGCGGCGCTGCTGCAACGCGAATCCAAAATCCAAAATCCAAAATCCGAGATCCTCATCCGTCACTTCTTTGAGGAACGCAGCGCCGCCTTCTTCGCTCTGGGTCGCGTGATGATCACCCGCCGACCGGTCGCCGTTTTGACCACTTCGGGCACAGCCGTGGGAGAGCTTCTGCCCGCCGTCATGGAAGCCTATTATCAAGCCGTGCCGCTCGTGCTGGTGACGGCGGATCGGCCTAGCAAGTATCGTGGAAGTGGCGCGCCGCAAGCCGTGGAGCAGGTGGCATCTTCGGGAAATATGTGGGTCGTTGCGTGGAGATGGAAGCCATTGCAAACCACGGATTGCAGATGGTGGATGCCAATACGAACGGCCACGCGCCCATCCATTTCAATGTCTGCCTCGACGAGAGCTTTGTGCAGCTTGAGCCATCATCAGAGGTGGGACTGAGGCCGGAGCATCCTTTGGTCATCAGTCATCTGAACCAGCATTACTGGGATGAGTTCTGGAATGACGATGGCGAGATCATCGTCCTTGCGGGTGGCATTCATCCTGACGATGTGCCCGCTGCACGCGAGTTTCTGCTGAAGCTCGGAGCGCCGGTGGTGGCTGAAGCGACCTCCAACTTAACCGCAGAGGAGTCCTTGCTGCATTTGCTCGTGCTCGGTGGTGAGAGAGCCCTCGCTGCTTCTACGGCCAAGCGCGTGCTACGTCTCGGTGCCGTCCCTTCATGGCGTTGGTGGCGCGATTTGGAGAAGCGTGAAGAGGTTCACGTGCTGAGTATTTCAAGAGCGCCGTTTCGTGGACTGGCGCGATCAAGAGACGTTTCAGTGGTTCCGTGGGAGATGCTAAGTCCAAGGTCTCAAGTCCAAGGCCCAAAGTCCGAGAATTCGCCGGTTCCAGCGGTGGGTGAGTTGCTTGATTCTTATCCCAATTCTGAAGCGGCCTGGATGCGTCATCTCTCACGAATCATCCCTTCGGACGCTTCAGTCTTCCTTGGTAATAGCTTGCCCATCCGTGAATGGAATCTGGCTGCGGACAAACCGAAATCAGGAACGGTGTTCTTCGCGAACCGTGGTGCGAACGGCATTGATGGCCTCGTCTCCACCTGGCTTGGCGTTGGTGAGGAAGCCTCATCGTCATGGCTCATCGTGGGGGATTTGAGCACGCTCTATGATCTGAGTGCGCCGTGGATTCTGCCACAGCTCAAGAAGGCCAAGCGTCGCCTTGTCATCATCAACAATGGCGGTGGAAAGATCTTCTCCCGCGTGGGTTGGCTTCGCGATCTGGATGACAAGGCGCGAGCGATGATCGAGAACCGTCATGCTCTCAGCTTCGAGCACTGGGCGCGGATGTGGCGCATGGATTACCGATTGATCACTGACTGGCGCGAGCTATGCGATGATGATGCCGAGACCGCCGTCTGGGAGATCAGGCCGGATGAGATGGAGACGGAAGCGTTCTGGCTGAGCTGGAAGTGAAGAACGTGACACGGGCATCCTGCCTGTTGTTTTTATGAAACTGAACAGGCAAGATGCCTGTATCACGTTCCTTATAACACCAGCTTTTGCAGCAGCGTCGCCATCATCAGTAAGCCCACGGGCTGGCCCTTCTCATCGTTGACAAGCGCGAGAGGGGCATTCGTGCGGCGCAGAGTTTGCAGGCAGTGCAGGGCTGTTTCACTGCTTCTCACGGACGGCATGGCTTTGGTGAACTGGCGCACCAGTTTATCCGCAGGCACTTCTGAAGGCAGGGCTGCCGTGTCCAGATGACCCAGCCACGCGCCTTCCGTATTCATCACCGCATGGTAGCGGGTCTTAGTTTCTTGCGCCATTTTGGAGGCCGTGCGCAAAGGGAGATCAGCGGGCAGCGCGCTCACTTTATTCAGCGGCGTCATCAGTTCCGCCACCGTCTGATGACTGAAGGCGGCGAACTGTTGGATCAAGGCTTCGGCATTTTGCGGCAGCACCTTCAGGAGCACGATGCTTTCGGCCAGCTTACTCAAACCCGCCCCGTTCGCAGGAGCGGGGGGTGTGGGTTCTTTGGAAAGCAACCAGCGACGCAGCGCCAGCCAAGGCGCGGCCAGCAGACGCAGGCCACCGAGAAGGGACATCAGCCGCTTCAGAAGTCGGAACGGGTAACGACGGAAGAGCCACTTCGGCAACAGTTCCAGCCCCAACAAAAAGACGGGCAACGCGATGAGAAGCGCGATAAGAATGTGCCAGATCCCGCACCAGTGACCGAGCGCCAGTGACAATGACACAAACGCGGCCAGCGCGAACAGATGGTTCACAGCGATGGCCAACTGCACGAGTTCATTCCGATGCTCCAGCAACGCCATCAGGCGGCCTGCCGTTTTGTCTCCTTCTGAAGCCGCATGGCGCACGCGCAGACGACTGACCGTGAGCAGCGCGCTCTCGATTCCGGCCAAGAGAAACGCCATGATGACGGACACCGCAAAGATCAGCCAAATCATAGCGCGCCTCCTTCATCATTCGTTTGGGCCACGCGCACTTCGAGCTGCGTGACCCGATTCCGCGCGGTGCGCTTCACCTTGATCGTGACGCCATCCAACTCCAAACGCTCGCCCGGTTTGGGCAGGTAACCGAAGCGGCTGAACACTAGCCCACTCAGTGTTTCCACGCCTTCCGCGTCCAGTTCGATCTCCAGCTCGCGGTTCACTTCATCGAGCCGCGTCGAGCCATTCACCAGCCAGCGGCCCTCGCTCAGGGATTGGATGGCCCGCTCTGAAGAAGGCGCAGGGGCGGCTTTTCCGATGAGCCGTTCCACGATGTTTCCGTGGGCGAGCAGGCCCTCGAAGCCACCGTATTCATCCACGATCACCACGGCGGATGCGGCCCCCGTGAGGTGCGCTCCCAAGGCTTCCAAAACGGGCATCGTCTCCGGCACTAATACGGGTGGTTCGGCGAGACGCTGCCACGCGGGACGTTGCGCGAGCCGCCACGCCTCGGTGTCCACCACATGGATGATCGCGTCGGCTTTCTCATCGAACACCAGCACAAACCGCACGCGCGCTGCTTCCAGCATTCGCGCCGCTTCTTCATCACTGGCATCATGCGGCATCAGCGGCAGATCCACGCGCGGCGTCATGCAGTCCTTCACACGCAGTCCGTCCAGCTTGAGAATCTCCTGCAAAACGATCGAATCATCCCCCGTGATGACGCCTTGTTCCTCACGCAGTTCGATCAGCGTGCGCACTTCTTCGATGTCCAGCGCCACCTTGGGCTTAAAGCGTTTTGGCGTGAACGTGGAGAGCAACGATTCCGTGATGCGCAGCAGGGATTTAGCCACGGGGGCGAACACCACCTGCAAGGCCCGCAGCGGTGGCAGCGTCCAGAACAGCGTCCTCTCCGGCGCGTGCAAAGCGAACGCCTTCGGGATGATTTCCACGATCAACAAGACGAATCCAAAGATCAACGAGCCTGCCAACCAAGGATTCCATCCCAGACCCAGCAGAGGCCCTAGCGTGAAGTGCAAGCCCAGCGCCGCCAGCAGCAAATTGGCTCCTCCTCCCAGCAGCAGCACCTCATGCAAACGCGCCCGTGGGTCACGCAGCAGCGGATTGATCTTCGCGCTACCTGCCTGTCGTTCCAGCGCAAACAACACCGTCTCCAGCGCAGAAAAATTCGCTGCCAGCAGAAGCAGCGCGAGGAAGACGATGATCAGGAAAAGGGTCATTAAGGAAGCGGCACCGGAAACACGAAGACAGCACAGGATGAGTCATGGGGCAAGCGACAGACTTGGGAGATCAGGGCGGCAGAATTAACTGCCTCACTCCAGAGTGTGAATAAACAGTCCGGACCGCAGCTTCGGCTCAAACCAGGTGCTCTTCGGCGGCATGATCTGACCGGCATCGGCGATGTCCATGAGCTGCTCGACGGTCGTTGGATACATGCTGAAGGCGACGACGAATTTGCCGTTGTCCACGAGCTTCTCCAGCTCGGCAACCCCACGAATACCGCCGATGAAGTCGATGCGCTCGCTCGTTCGCGGATCGTCAATGCCAAGCACTGGCGCGAGGAGTCGTGATTGAAGAATCTCCACATCCAAGGCATCCACGGGGGAAGCGTTCTCGGTGGGTTTCCAGTCGAGCTGATACCAGGAGCCGCTGAGATACATGCAGGCTTGGCCGCCTTGTGTGGGTTCCTTTTTGCCGTTAGGCGTCACCGTGAAGATGGTGCTGATCACCTTGAGAAAGCCTTCAGCGGTGTGTCCATAGAAGTCCTTCACCACGCGGTTATAGGGAAGGATTTTCAGCTCGCTCGCCGGGAAGAGGACGTTGAGGAACCAGTTATAGTTCTCCTCGCCCGTATGGTTCGGATTGGCCTCACGACGCTCTTTGCCCACGCGCGCAGCACTGGCGCTGCGATGATGACCATCCGCCACATAAGCCACGGGGATCTCGCTGCCAAAGAGCGCGCTGATCTTCGCGCAGGTGGCCGCAGGCAAGCGCCACACCTGATGACGAATGCCATCTGGCGCGACGAGATCATAGATCGGCGCGTCATTGTTCTCATGGACCTTGGTCAAAGCAAGAACCGAGGCGTTATCACGGTAAGTGAGGAAGATCGGGCCGGTGTTCGCGCTCAAAGCATCCACGAGGCGTGTGCGGTCGTCCTCCTTGACCTTGCGGGTCTTCTCGTGCTTGCGGATGATGTCGTTTTCGTAGTCCTCAATGTGGCACACGGCGACGAGCCCCGTTTGCGCATGGTTGCCCATGACCTGACGATAAAGATACATGGTGGGCTCAGCCTCGCGCACCAGCACGCCATCGGCCTGAAGCTTCGCGAAGTTCTCTGCGGCCTTCGCATAGACTTGCGGGTCATAAGCGCTCACGCTGTCAGGAAGATCAATCTCAGCGCGGTCCACGTGAAGCAGGCTGTAAGGATTCCCGGCAGCGAGCGCGGCAGACTCTTCGCGATTAACGACATCGTAGGGAACAGCGGCGACGAGGGCGGCTTTGTCAGGAACAGGAACGAGACCTTGGAAGGAACGGAGGCGCATGTTTTTCGGAAAGGATTAAGGATGAATCAGAAAGGATGGAATCTGATCACTGGCGAGGAATGAGAAGGCCGCAAGTCTGGGTAGCAGCCGACGTGAGGAGGCTCAAACTTATCTCAAACGACGGCCAACAGACGGAAAGGTGATCAATCTCACCTTGTTCGCGCCGCTGGCCGCACGAACAAGGTGCGACTGAATCACTCAGCGCGTTGGATGTTCTTGGATGAACTTCAGAGCCTCCTCACGTCGGCTGCTACTCTTCCCGAGGTCAGTTCTTAAACATCGGACTCTCCTTGTTCCCCTTGCTCAGCAGATAAGCCAGCAAATCCAGGATGTCCGTGTCCTTCAGCGTGTTCAGCAGCCCGGGCGGCATCATGGAAACCTTGCTCTGTTCCATGCTCTTGATGTTCTTGCGCGGGATGGTGGTCACGGCATTAGGGTCCATCATGTTCGTGTTAAACATGATGCTGTCACCTTTGAGATTCATGATGCGACCGAAGACCTTGCTTCCGTCATTCAACGTGATCTCTAGCTGGCCGTATTGATCGCTGATCACGAGGCTTGGCTCCAAGATGTTCAACAACAAATCACGCGGGCTGTATTTGCCTGCCACGCTCGTGAGGTCAGGACCAATGGCGCCGCCTTCATTCCCGAAGTGATGGCAGGCGAAGCAGGTCGCGGCTCCGAAGAGATTGCGCCCATTGCTGAAGTTGCGTCCGCCTTCCAGACCGGCACCGAGCAGGCCTTCGAGATCGCCGATCTTCCAGTCCTTAACATAGTCGCGCGCAGTGAATGTGAACTGCGGAGCCTTCACGTCCGGCACGGCCTCGAGGATGGGTTTCAAGGCCACCTTCTCGGCCTCGGTCAAGCCAGCTTCCGCATCCCGACGGATGTCCTGCATGAAGAGCGGAAAGCTCGCGCCGCCCTTGTAGGTAGGGGCACGGAGGCAGACCCATTTGAAGAAACGCTCGCGAAGTTCAGGGGTCCAGCCTGCTTTGGCCATGCGGAGGGACTTGGCATAACCGATCTGCTCTTCCTGCGTCGGCGCGTTCTCCATAATGGCGATGGCCTTGGGCAAGAAAGTCGCGTCCCCGAGGAACGTAAGCACTTCGGCAAGGTCTGTGTCCAGCCAAGGCTCCTTGGTCGGGAACAGCGCGGATAGCTTCGCAGTGGTCTTGGCCAACGACTCACCTTCCGGCGTGCCGAAGCGACAGAACGCGAGGTAGTAATCACGAACATACGTCTCTTGATCGAGCCCCTTCAGCTTCGTGAAATCAATGCGGTCCAATGCGGCGAGCACTTTCGGAAGCAATGCCTTGTCACCTTTCCCAGCGCGGCAAACAGCCATCAGCGCGGTGAGAGATGCGCGTGGGTTCGCTTCATTCAAAGCCTTGTCCAGCCAACTGGCGAGCGGCTGATGCTCAATAGCAATGCGGGCGGCAAAGCGGATGGCGCGGTCTTCACTGGCGAGATGCGGCCAGGCGAGCTCGACGGCATTCGGGTCCTGCA
>JANYJH010000435.1 GCA_025361865.1 Phragmitibacter sp. | reverse complement strand
GGCCTCAGTTCAATCCAAAATCCAAAACCCGAAACCCAAAACATCACTGCTCCTGATTTCACAAAAACGAGCCCAGAGATCACACCAGCGGACATGCGCCAGCATGTGACTTATCTCGCTTCCGATGAGCTCGAAGGCCGCCTCACCGGAACGCCCGGCGAGAAGCTGGCCACGCAGTATGTCGCAGATGTGTTTGAGAAGATCGGCCTTACTCCCATGGGAGATAAGGACACCTGGTTTGAAAACTTCGACTTCACTGCGGGCGTGGCTTTGGGAGAAGGGAACTCTCTCCGCATCCATGACAAGGCCTTGACCGGTGAATCCGCTCTTGAGCTGAACAAAGACTGGCGACCGCTCTCCATTTCGAAGCTCGGCGACGTCCCGCTTTCAGACATTGTCTTCGCGGGCTACGGCATGGAGACGCCGGAAAATGTGGTCGGCAGCGACGGCAAGAAAATCGAGCCCTACAGCAGCTATGCGCACCTGGAAGTGAAGGACAAATGGGTCCTCATTTTCCGCTTTGTGCCTGAGGGCATTTCGCAGGAGCGTCGGAACGAACTCATGAGTTATTCCGGCCTTCGTTACAAGGCGCTCACGGCTCGGCAAAAGGGCGCGCGCGGCCTCATCGTTGTCAGCGGACCGAACAGTAAAGTCGTCGAGCAGCTCGTGCCCATGGGGTTTGATGCCTCGCTCGCCTCCTCGGGCATCACCGGCATCAGCATCACGGATGCTCTGGCCGAGACCCTGCTCAAACCGACGGGCAAGACTTTGAAGGAGCTACAGGATAAGCTCGATACCGGCGACCTCATGGGCGGCCTTGATTGCAAAGGCCTTGAACTCACCGCGAAGATCGTCATCAACCAGGAAAAGAAGCAAGGTCGGAATGTCCTCGGCATACTCCCAGCGGGCAAGGAACCGAACCCACACACCGCCGCGCTCATCGTCTGCGCGCATGTCGATCATCTGGGAACGAATGGCGGCTCCAACTCCCGTGCGAAGGGCGATGACGTCCACAAGATCCACCACGGTGCCGATGACAACGCTTCTGGAACCGCAGGCGTGCTGGAAATCGCGCAGTGGCTCGCTGACTTGAAAAAGCAGGGCAAGCTGGAGTTGAAACGCGACATCATTTTCGCCGCTTGGTCCGGCGAAGAGCTTGGCCTGCTCGGTTCCAATCACTTCGTCGAGGACCTGGCCAAGATGGCGAAGAACGACGCCAACGCGAAGCTCACCGGCCTCATCGACGCCTGCCTGAACATGGATATGATCGGGCGTTTCAACAAGAATGTCGTCCTCCAAGGCGTCGGCAGCAGTAGCTATTGGCTGAAGAAGATCGAGAAGCGGAACGTCCCCATCGGCCTGCCCCTCAGCACCCAGGCAGACGCCCATCTGGCCACCGATTCCACCACCTTCTACCTGCGCGGCATTCCCACCTTGAATGCCTTTACCGGCGCGCATGAAGACTATCACATGCCCACCGACACGGCAGATAAGATCAACTATGACAAGGCCGCGCAGATCGCGAAATTGATGGGCCTCATCGCCCGCTCGCTGGCCACCAGCAACGAAGGGCCGGACTACATCGCTATGGAAGCCCCGAAGAATCAGGGCACGCGCACCGGAATGCGCGTCTATCTCGGCACCATTCCTGACTATGCGCAAGGCGACCTCAAAGGCGTGAAACTCAGCGGCGTCTCCCCCATCGGCCCCGCAGCCAAAGCCGGCGTGAAAGCTGGCGACATCATCATCAAACTGGGACCGAAAGACATCCAGAACATCTATGATTACACCTTTGTGATGGGCGAACTGAAGATCGGCATCGAAACCACCATCATCGTCCAACGCGATGGGAAATCCGTGGAGCTGAAGATCACGCCCGGATCGCGGGAGTGAGTGAAAGTAGGGATGCGTCCCGCTTCGCTTTTGCTGGTGATGAGCGTGGGCATTTGGGGGGGAGCGCACGCGTCCCGCGTGCTGGAGTTGGCGTCTCGCCTACGACTCATATCAGATGTCTTCCCGCCTTTAGCCCGTTTGGGGGGTCAAGCCCGGATCGTATGCGGGACGCATACTCAAAGCACGCGGGACGCGTGCGTTCCCCAACTGCTATCTGTCGCCTGTTTGACCGTCTGCTGACCCGACATCGGCTGCGAAGCGAACGTCGCGGTGCTTGGAACGTAGCCTGACTTTCCTGAGTCGGGAATCAGTGATCTTGTTGAACTCTGTGCCACTGACCCGACTCTGGCTACGAAGTCCCGAAGGGAAAGTCAGGCTACAGGGTGGAAGGTCGCGCCGCCGAACCTGTATACCACCGCCCCTTGATACTTGCTAAGGAACTGCCTTGCAAAGTGCCGGAACGCTGGCGAGTATCCTAGCTGATACGCGGCATGTCCAGTCCTACGCAATTCAGGCACTATCTCATCGCTCAAGACGTCGAGGGAAACAACATCGAGGTTGTCCGCTCCGGCGATCAAGTCGGCGTCTTGGCTTTCGATTCTCAACGAATGAGTTTCGTGCATTGTCATGTGCTGCTGGAAGCGCTTAAAAATCGGAAATCATTCGAGGACCGGGGCCAGATCATTCGGGAACGTGGGCACCCCTTGCTGGCACGTCTGGTTGATTTTGGTGAGGACGATGGAAGCCCGTTTTACATCACGGAAAATGTGGATGGAGAAACGTTGAACGGCTATCTGGCCCGCGCGGAGTCCATTCCGGTCTGGCTGGCCATCAAGCTCACTGTTTGCACCCTCCGCAGCGTGGAAGCCTGTCTGGCGCGCGGTGATTTCCTGCCGATGTCTCCTCTGGATTCGCTGAGGGTGGTGCAAACCGGACCCATGCGGCTCAGCGTGATCCTCGCAGACTACCGCATGTTGGCGGACACGAGTTCCAAGAGCGCGAAGGGCCGTCTGGTAAAGGGCGCCTTTGAGAAACAGGCCCAGTTCATTAGCGCGTTTTTCAACGAGCATTTAAGCGCCGCATCAGCGCTTAATGAAGCGGCCATCGGCGCGGCAGATTTCTCAGAATTGCTGCAAAATTTAGTCAGCACCGCTTCGCCGGGACTGGAAGGGGAAATCGCTAAGCTCAGGCAGGATCTATCGCAGGCCAAGCTGGTGGCCCCGGAAGGTGAACTGGCGGCACATTTCAAGCCGCGATCACTCCTCGCACCGCATCTGGCCACCTTTCAGGAACTGGCCCGTAGCTCCGTTCACAGCGTGCGTGTCTTGAGCCAGAAGCTCGATTCGAGAAACCCTTACACGCTGCGGGGCACGCTGCTGAAGAGCGGTCAAAGCATCATTCTGGAGCAGGTGCTGCCCCCTCGCATGGCGGGCACCTTGGTCGCGGATGCCCTGCGAGAAAGGCAGAATATCCCGAAGATCGGGAAGTTCCCGAACCTCGTGCCCATTGTTTATTTGGAAGAGGTGGAGGGCATTCAATGCGTGGCTGAAACCGCCGTGGAAGGCGTGGCTTTGAGTGACCTGCTGGAAGCGCGCGGCATTTTGGAAATTCAGGAAAGCTATCTGGTGCTCGCGGGTCTGGATGCCGCTTTGGGCCAGTTGGAAAAAGCTGGAGTCAGCACGAAGAAACTGCGGCTTGAAGACATCTTCCTCTTCACAGGATTTGGGCGCGAGCATTCTCAGGAAGCCGTATTGCTGGAGACTAAGCTGAATGAGTGGCCGGGCTTTTCCATCGTCTTGCGGACTCATCCCTGCCTGCACAGCATGGCCTGTCGCGGCACTGATCCGGCTGTCTATCTGCCGCTCACGGATAAGGTGAAGCCGGACGTGGAGTTCATCTGGAACGGTGGATGGATGGCCGCTTTGGGCAGTCTGTTGATTGGCAAATCCATGAGCATCGGCTTGAAGACCGCTAGTGAAGATAAGCAGACGGATTCCGCGTATCGGCTGCTGGAAGATGAGCTTGATAAGGCCCGTGGAGGGAATCCTACCTCACGCGCCGCTTTTCTCTCCCGCTATGCCCGCGTTATTCAGCAGTATGATCTCGCCCAGCCAGCAGGTGGTTTTTGGCAGGAACTGAGCGGTTCTAACAGTGCGCAAGGACGAGCGATGGAAGTCGCCCGCACAGCCTCCGCATTGCCTGCGGCACGAGGTGAGACCCAGGACCTCGCTAAAAAGCCGCAGCTCGGCTTCGCGGAATTACTCATCGGTGGTCATGCGCCTGATGCAGAACCGGAGCCGTCGCCCGGTGGCCTGCGAAAGATGGCTCCCGGCGTCCGCAGCCGTCAGCGCGTGGACTCAGTGGAAAGCTCCTGGCGCAGTCTCCATACTGAAACGCCGCCGTGGGTGCAGGCCGTGTTCTTTGTCATCGGCTCGATCATCCTTGGCGCGCTCTTGGCCCAGATTTCCGGTCGTTCCCTCTGGCAGGCGGAAGCCCTTCACGAAGCGCCCGCTGCGGAGATCATCGGCGCGCCGAAAGCGGAGATCGTCCCGCCCATTTCGTTGCCTGTCCCTGCGGTAAAGCCGCTGGTGGATATTGATTTGGACAAGCCCGCGAAGAAGTAAGTTCTCGTATTTTGTGGGCACCTTCAGCGTTGCCTGTGCCGCCGCCCGCCAGAATGTTCAAAAATATCGCGACTTAAATCATTCAACACTTTTTACAGAGGATCGTCTGTATAGCTCGTAAGTAACCCGCGATTCAAGCGATTACAGAAACCAAATCAAGACACCTAGATAAACATGAAGAACCAATCCTGGAAAACGCTGGCCTTTGCAGGCATCGGGCTTTTGGCAACAGCCGCCCCCGCCCTTGCGGAGGAGAACAAAGAAACCAAGGACACGCCGAAGTTGTCTGCGGTCGAGTTTAACGCCAAAATCACCAAGAACTCGGAGGAGGTTCACAATGCGGGCCCGCTGGTGGCCAGCTACGCGGATGTGGTGGAGAAGATTCTGCCCAGCGTCGTCAGCATCAGCACCTATTCCAAGAAGCAGCAGGGGCGCACGGGCGCACCGGGCGGCTTCGGCAGTGGTGGTGAAGAAGATATGGAGGGCCTGCCACCCATGTTCCGCCAGTTCTTCGAGGACTACATGCAGAAGCATGGGGGTCAGATGCCGAACCCGAACTCACCTAAGGGCCGCAAGGCTCCCCGTGGACCTCAGGGCCCGCAGCAGACCGGCCTCGGCTCCGGCGTCATCCTGACCGCAGACGGCTACATCCTCACGAACAATCACGTCGTGGAAGGCGCGGATGAATTGAAAGTCATGATGGGCGGGCAGACGAAGGAATACATCGCTAAGGTGATCGGCACGGATCCCTCCAGCGACATCGCCTTGATCAAGATCGAAGGCACGAATCTTCCCCACGCGACTATTGGGGACAGCGCCAAGCTCCGCGTTGGTGATGTCGTCCTGGCCGCCGGTTCCCCCATGGGCCTTGATCAATCCGTCACGCATGGCATCATCAGTGCGCAGGGTCGTAGCGGCATGAACATCATCGGCTCCAACAAAGGGGGCCAGGCTGGCTATGAAAACTTCATCCAGACAGACGCCGCCATTAATCCGGGCAACTCCGGCGGTCCGCTCGTGGATGTGCAGGGTCGCGTGATCGGCATTAATTCGGCCATCGAAACCCGCTCCGGCATGTTCTCAGGCATCGGCCTCGCCATCCCCATCAATATGGCCATCGGCGTCGTGAGCGACCTGCTGGAAGGTGGTAAAGTCCAACGCGGCTTCCTCGGCATTGAGATGGGCAACGTTGAGCCCAGCATGGCTGAATACCTCGGGCTCAGCGACGAAGTCGGCGGCGTCACCGTCAAGACCGTGGTCGAAAACTCACCTGCCGCTAAGGCCGGAATTGAAGAGGGCGATGTCATCGTCACCGCTGAAGGCACCAAAGTCACCGACCCCTCGAAGCTGCGCCTCATGATCAGCTCGAAGCACCCCGGCACTGAAGTCAAATTTGGCGTCGTGCGCTTCAACGAAACAACCCGCAAGCCCGAGCGCAAAGACTTGACTGCGAAGTTGGAAATCCTGCCCGACAAACTCAACGCCTCGATCTTCGAGAAACAAGGCGGCAACAAAGGCGGCGCGAAAGCAGGCGGCTTCATCGAAGGCGTGAAAGTGCAGAACCTCACCGATGAAAATCGTCAGGAATACGCCGTGGCTGAAGGCGTCGAAGGCGTCCTCGTCACTGGCGTGGAAGAAAACAGCGCGGCGGCCAAAGTCGGCCTTCAAGAGGGCGATGTCATCCTTCAGGTGAACCGCAAGACCGTGAAAAGCATCGCCGAAGCCCGCGCGAACAAAGGCGAAGGCGCCAACGCCGTGCAGTTGAAAGTATGGCGTGACGGCCAGACGAAATTCTTGGTCGTGAAAAACTAAAGTAGCGTAGCACAGGCATCCTGCCTGTGGGTAGAACAGGCATCTTGCCTGTTTCAAATCAAATCAAAGCGAAGGGCAGGCGAAAGCCTGCCCTTTGTTATAAAAGCTGGAGCAATCCCGCGAAGAAGGCGGGAGGTTAGGGAGGATGGGCATCCTGCCCGTCAGAACTTG
>JANYJH010000418.1 GCA_025361865.1 Phragmitibacter sp. | reverse complement strand
ACCATGGCCGCGCTCTTTGGCAGCTTCCCACTGGCCTTTGGAACGGGTGTTGGCTCAGAACTGCGCAGGCCGCTGGGCATCGCCGTCGTGGGCGGGTTGATCTTGTCCCAGGTTTTGACGCTCTACACCACGCCCGTCGTGTATTTGGCGTTCGAGCATCTGCGGCTTTGGTTTGGCAGGAAATCAGAGAAAAGGATTCCTGATACGGCTCCGAAAATCGTAAGCGCTTAGAGTTGCCCATTGGGTAGCAAACTGGCGGAGAGGGAGGGATTCGAACCCTCGGTAAGACTTTACATCCTACAACGATTTAGCAAACCGTCGCTTTCGACCACTCAGCCACCTCTCCAGAAGTTTCCTCGGATTGTCGAAACGAGAGCGGAGTTTAAGGGCATCTCGACCTCTTAGTCAAATGGCTTCTGTATTGAGCCAGTGATTTTCTGGAGTGGATGAGCCTAAAAATGGGTGATTGACGAACAGCTCCTGATTTTGCTAATATCAAAGCCCCAAACTGCAAAAAAACGCCCCTCTGTAATGTCCTTCTTATACCCCCGCCTCCGGGAATCACTGCCCTTATTAAGCGTCGGTTTGATTCTTGTCTTAATGACGGTTGTCGCGCGTGCCACCGTGCCTGCTGCACCCAATAATATCAGTGCTTCGGTCATCAGCGCTTCGACGACGAGCACGGTATATGTAACCGTCGATGACAATTCAACCAATGAAACCGGATTTGATATTGCACTAACGCCAAGTGGGCAGGGCACCCAACATATCCAGATAGCCTCTGGAAGTGGTTCAACCAATGCCACGACAGCCGGAACTGGCAACGTCATCTTGGCGCTCAGTCTGGCAAACAATACCACGTTTAGTATTCAAGTGGCCTCCTACATCACAAATACCAGCGCGGGGAATATTTCAACTTATACCAGCGCAATCACGCTTACGACGGCTGATTTCAACACGCCCAATATTCTTTCTGCAACCGCTACCAGTGAAACAGCCTTGCGGTTTCTCGTGGTGGACAATGCTGCGGGTGATGCAGGTCAATTTTATGAATACGTCATCCCTCCCACCTCAGCCTACACCGTAGCCGCCAGCGTAGCGGCAAATGTCTCTTCGTTAAACTTCAGCGGTTGGGAACCCGGCACCGCCTATCAGTTCCGCGTGAGGGGCTTTAAAGGAACTGCAGCGAACCCCACCAGTTACACGAGTTACTCGAATGTGATCTCTGTTACGACCCCGTTTAATGCTCCGTCAGGTCTGACTGCCACCGCAACCTCTGCTACTCAGGTAAATTTATCTTGGACAGATAATTCCCAAATTGAAGGAGGCTACGCGGTTTATGCCCGCTTGAGTGGGTCAGGCAGTTACACCTTTCTGAGTTACACTGCGGCAAACGCAACGACCTACAGTGTAACCGGTCTTTCCCCGGGCACTGCGTATGATTTCCAGGTCGCTGCGGCTTATCAGCCCGTAAGCCCGAGAACGACTATTATCGAGTCCGCTCATTCAAACACAGCGACTGGCACGACGAAGGATGTTTTCACGAGTCTCCCCTACATCGAATTCGGAGCAAACTACACCTACACTTATCAAGCTGCGACCACCACTGGCGTGACCCGCACTTCTTGGAATGCGGCCACGGGTCTCCCCACCGGAATGAGCTTCAGCACCAGCACGGGAGCCATCACAGGAACGCCGACGCAGTATGGTCTTTTCACGGCTACCCTGAGTGCCACATTTACAGGTGGTTGGACGGCTACATTGCCTGTCCGTATCCGCGTCGTCAGACCGCCAGTCACGGCTACGACCATTGCTGCGCAAATCCTCACGACAGGTGGCAACACGAGCGTCACCCTGTCTGATAAATTCTCTGATCCCGATGCTGAATCCGCCGTGCGGGTCAAAACGAATATAGGCACAATGGATTTCATCCTTTTCAACACCGCCACGCCGCAGACGGTTACGAACTTCCTGAGTTACGTGAACGCTGCGACCAACAACTACAACGGGAGCGTGTTCCATCGTTCCGTGCCCGGCTTTATCGTCCAGGGTGGAGCTTTCAAGGTTTCGTCCGCCCCCAACAACTTCAGTGTGACGACGACCAGTGCCTCTCCAACCAATGAGCCCGGTGTCTCGAACCTGCGCGGCACCGTGGCGATGGCCAAACTGGGGACTGATCCGAACAGTGCCACCGATCAGTTCTTCGTTAACTTAGCGGATAACAGCAGTAATCTCGACAACCAGAATGGTGGCTTCACGGCTTTTGCCCGCGTTGCTGGGAGTGGTATGACCGTGGCCGACGCCATCGCTGGATTGCCCAATGCTACCTACAGCGTGAATCTTGGTGGGACTACCACCAGCATGGATAACTGGCCGCTCACCTCCTCCTCCGCCAGCATGGACACGACCAAGGTGGTGAGCATCACCTCCGCCGCCCCAGTAGCCGTCTTGAGTTACAGCGTGACTGGTAACACGAACTCTGCGGTAGCCAGCGCGACCATCAGCGGCACGAACGTTCAGATCAATGCGCTTTCAGCGGGCCAAACCAACGTCACCGTCACGGCAACCGATCTTGATGGAAACACCGTTACGCAAACCTTCGCGGTCACGGTGAATCAAATGCCGGCGATCACCAATGGTCCGCCAGCCAGTATCGGCTTGGTGGGATCGGCTTACACGATCTTTACTTACACGACCACGGGCACGCCAGCGCCTACCTTCAGCGTGACGGCAGGGGCATTACCCGGTGGGTTGAGCTTGAGCACTGCGGGTGTGATTTCTGGAACACCGACGGCCTCAGGCATCTTCGCGGGGACGGTGACGGCGTCCAACGTCGCTGGATCAGTGACGCAGAATTTCAGTATCACGGTCAATCAGCCTCCTGCATTCACGAGCAGTGCTCCCACCACGACTGGACTGGTCGGCTCGGCTTACACCTTCAACTGCACTGCCTCCGGCTTCCCTGCGCCGACTTTCAGCGTCACGACTGGGGTGTTGCCCACAGGCTTGAGCTTGAGCAGTGCGGGAGCTGTTACGGGCACTCCAACGGTGTCGGGCGTCTTTTCAGGAGTGATTACGGCGAACAATGGAATCGGCACGGCGGCTACGCAGAACTTCAACATGACGATCAACCAAACGCCTACCTTCACTAGCGCTGCTCCGACTTCCACAGGGAAGGTCGGCACGGCTTATAGTTTTAGCTGTGCCGCGACTGGTTTTCCAGCTCCGACGTTCTCTGTCACTGCTGGCGCTTTGCCCACAGGCTTGAGCTTGAGTAGCGCTGGAGCCATCACGGGCACTCCCAGCGCGGTTGGCACTTTTACCGGAACGATCACGGCTACCAATACGGCAGGCACCGTGCCGCAGAGTTTCAGTATCACGATCAATCAAGTTCCCGCTTTCACGAGCAGCGCTCCCACGACTACGGGCATTCTAGGCGTCGCTTACAGCTTCACCTGCACAGGGAGTGGAACGCCAGCTCCGACCTTCTCGGTTACTGCTGGTGCTCTCCCGACAGGATTAACGATGAGCACCGATGGAACCATCACGGGCACTCCCAGCGCATTAGGCACCTTTACTGGAACGACCACCGCCACCAATGCTGCTGGAACCGTCACACAGAACTTCAGCATCACGATCAACCAGGTGCCTGCTTTCACCAGCAGCACACCGACCGCGACCAGCTTGATCAATACCGCTTACAGCTTCACCGTCACCGCTAGTGGTGCACCCGCTCCGACGTTCTCCGTGACCGCAGGTGCTTTGCCCACTGGACTCACGCTTAGCAGCGCTGGGGCGATCACAGGAACTGCGACGGCTTCAGGGCTGTTCACGGGAACGATCACGGCTACGAATGTCGCGGGCACCGCCACCCAGAACTTCAGCATTGCCATCAATCAACCGCCGACCTTCACCAATGGTCCGCCGCCCACATCAGGACTCATGGGCACGGCTTACAGCTTCAGCTATACGGCAGCAGGCTTCCCAGTGCCGACCTTCATCGTAACGACGGGAGCCTTGCCGAGCGGTTTGAGCCTGAGCACTATGGGAGCGATCACGGGAACACCAACCGCTACAGGCGTCTTCACGGGAACCGTCACCGCCAGCAACAGCATCGGCACCGCAGCCACTCAAAATTTCAGCATCACCGTGAGTCAGGCCGTGGCCAACTGGGCTGCCAGTCAGGGATTGAGTGGAGCCAATGCCCTACCCGATGCTGACCCAGATCACGATGGACTCACGAACTTGCAGGAGTTCGCTTTCATGACCAATGCGAACTCAGGAACATCCAATGCTGGACCCTCCTTTACCACTACTCCAGGAGCCACCAAGTATGGCGAAATCACCTTCCCTGTGCGGAAGTTCACCTCAGGTCTCACCTATTATGTGGAAGCCTCCGACACGCTCGTTTCCAATAGTTGGACCACAGTATGGATCAGCACCGATGGCTTCTCTGCGTCAACCGTCAGTGCTTACACGGATCTGACGGATCGCACCGTAGTAACGATTCGTGACACCGTGGCTTCACCACCCGCCACTCGGCGTTTCCTGCGCGTGAAGGTCAGCAGTCCGTGAGGTTCTCCGTTCCTTATTAGGACATCTTTTTTGAAAGAGATGAATCACGGCTTCACCAGCACCCAGATATTCCGATACCTCACGGGATTCCCGTGATTCTGGAGGTGGAGGGGGGCAGGAACGTTCTCCTCCTTCAAAGGGGCAGAAGTGGTGGTGTGAGGAAGCTCGACGTTCTCATGGATGAGGTAGCCGTTGTGTCTCACGGTGGCTTTGGCGTTCACGGTCTTTTTGCCATTGGCATCATACTTGGCGGCGGTGAAGTCGATGTCGTAAGTCTGCCAGGTGAGGGGCGGGTAGCAGAGATTTTGCTTGGGCGCGGCGATGGTGTAGATGCCGCCGCATTCGTTGTTCTTTCCTTCGAGGGCGAAGCTGTCGAGGACTTGCACTTCGTAACGACTCTGCAAATACACGCCGCTGTTACTGCGGTCCTGGCCCCGGCCTTTGGGCTTGTAGCAGAGCATGAATTCAAGATGTAGGGTGAAGTCCGTGAGCTTCTCCTGGCTGGTGGCCCCTTCTTCCAACAGGCCGTCTGGGGTCACGGTGGAGTTGTTGAAATCGTTGTTGGCCTTGCCATCAAAGAGCACTTTGGCCGTTGCTGGTGGTGTGGCTCCGAGCGTGGGACTCACGCGGTCTTTGCGCGGCAAGGTGGCGATCAATGATCCATCCGCAGCGTAGGCGCTGAGGGTCTTCCCATCCAGTTTCCCGGTGAGCTCTTCTTGTTGGAAGGTGACGAGGTTCTTATCCGCCTCAGAACGGGCTCCGCTGATGCGCTTCACGGTGGAGCGGTCGCCATCCCAGCCATCACCGGGCAGGCCGCCGTGATAGGAGACGGCTTCAAATTTCCCATCGCCTTGAGCCCAGACTTGCACGCCCATTGTTTTGTCCTTCGCGCCGCCGGAGTATTCGCCTTGGAAGCGATAGTCTTCATCCACCTCGCCAGGATTAATGATGGCCTTCGGGGGCGCTGGCTTGGCGGGCGCGGGCGTTTGAGCTGGGAGCGTCAGGGGAAGGACGGCGAGGAGGAAGAGGAAGCGTTTGATCATAAGGTATAGGAACAGAGGAATACGAACTTCGCGATCAAATATTCGTGTCGCCCTGATGCCTCACGATAAGGCGCAATGGCGGCTTTAGACGGCCAGCGTCACGCGCACTTCCACAGTGAGCTTCTGGGTGCCTTTCCCGCGATAGTTCCCGCCGACGGGACGGATGTCCGCGTAGTCCCGCCCGATGGAGAGCTTTACGTAACGGGTGTCTGCGGGGCGGTTATGCGTCGGATCAAAGCCTTTCCAGCCGTAGCCCGGAATGAAGACTTCCACCCAGGCATGACTGGCTTCGATCTCATCTGGCGCGCGGTTTTGATTGTAGAAGTAGCCGCTCACATAACGGGCGGGAACGCCCT
The DNA here is from genome assembly GCA_025361865.1 of Phragmitibacter sp. GTDB lineage: Bacteria > Verrucomicrobiota > Verrucomicrobiia > Verrucomicrobiales > Verrucomicrobiaceae > JANYJH01. Next base: position 76,654 of record JANYJH010000418.1, on the reverse strand, counting down.
GACTGCGGCACATGCCGATCATGACGTGGGCGAAGTCCTGACAAACACCTTCGCGGGAGCGGATGACTTCTTCAGGATGGGTGTTCGCCGTGGTGCTACGGGGGGAGTATTTAAAGTTCTCGAAGATATGCCTGCCGATGATCACGGTGTCCTGCCACAAATCATGCACGCCGCTGGGGAGCGCATCCAGAGCTTCACGCCAGATGGCGGAGCCGAGGGAGACGAATTCTGAAGTGCCCAGAAATGAGAAGCAGTCTTCCCGCACCTCCGGGTCTTGGAGGGTGCCGGGGCTGACGTTCAAGGGCACGCTGCCCCGGTCATCGGCATTGGTTTGCACTAGGGAGAGGGCCTCGACTTCCAGCCAATCATGGAGGGCGGTGACATCGAAGTAGTGAACGTGGTTCCCGTAGAAGTCCGGGTATTCACGGACGACGGCGTTCGGCTCGATCCGCAGATGGAACTCACGGCACTTCTGCCCGTGATCATCCACGGGGTGGAGGCGGGCTTCATTGAAGCTATCGCAGACCATGCCTTTATAGGCATAGCGAGTGATGTGCTGCACTCGCAGCAACTGGGGAAGCGTCCATTCAGTCTCAGCGGGAACAGCGGCGCTCATGCTGCAAGGCCCTGCTGTTGCTGCTGAGTTTCCTGTTGATGAAGGCGGATTTCAGCGGCCATATCCGTCGGCGGATGCTCCATGAACGCCTGATGGATGAAGTCATCCATGTGGTCCAGCGCCGTCTGAATGGTCTCCAAATACTGATGAAGACCAGAGTTCATGATGTCTTCGATCCGCATGAAATTCATGTCCGAGAGCATCCGACCAAAGGCGCGTTCCGCCTCGCTTCGATACTCACCTTTATTTGTTCCTGCGAGGAGGTGCAGGAAGTTGTCCACACGCTGCAAGCAAAAGCGGATGGCCCGCGGGAACTCCTCTGAGAAGAGAAGGAACTCCACGACCTTCCACGGCACGATGTCCGCCACATGGAAATTCCGATAGCCTTCCAAAGCACTCGCGGAGCGCAAGACGGCCTGCCACTGGGCGGCATCCACGGCACCGCCGACATCACTCACTTGCGGAAGAAGGATGTGATATTTCAAATCCAGAATGCGCGTGGTCTTGTCCGCACGCTCTAGGAACTTACCGAACTGGATGAACTCATAGCCCTCGTTCCGTGGGAAGGTGGAGTCAGTCAGGCCCTGAAACAGTTGGGAGTATTTTTTGATCTGCTCATAGAAGTCGTGGGCTCCCATGTTCCAGACATCGCGGGCGCCCTTCGACTTTAAGAAGAGGTAGCAGTCGTTGAGCACCTCGAACATCTCCAGAGAGATTTGATCGCGAATCTGCCGCGCATTTTCCCGAGCGGCAAAGAGGCAGGAGAGGACTGAGTTCGGGTTCTCTTCATGGAAGGTCATGAACTCCGTCACGCTCTGGCTGTTCGCCGTTTCGTAGTGCTTGAAGAAGGTTTCTTCATCTCCGGCAGATCGCAGAATGGGCAGCCAGTGCTCCTTAAGCTGCTGGTCATCCAGCGGCACAAAGTCCAGCATCAACTGAAGGTTCACATCCAGAAGACGGGAAATATTTTCAGCCCGTTCAATGTAGCGGCTCATCCAGTAGAGCGAGTTTGCCACACGGGAGAGCATGACATTGGCACTGCGGCGCGGTGCGATGGCTGAAAGGGAGGAGGTCATCTGAAGCAGAGTTAGGTAGGAATTAAGAATTAGAAATTATGAATTAAGAATGAAGAACAGAAGAGGCTGCGAGGGGCAAGTTTTGATTCAGGAGATCAGAATTTATCATTCCTAATTTTTAATTCTTAATTCGCGCGCCGCGCGCTAGTCGTCCCCATGCAGCACCCAGGTGTCCTTCGAGCCGCCGCCTTGGGAGGAGTTCACGACGAGGGAGCCTTTGCGAAGGGCCACGCGGGTCAGGCCACCAGGGTTGACAGTGATCTTGTCGCCATAGAGAACATAGGGGCGTAAGTCCACATGTCGGCCCTCGAAATCTTCTTGTTCACTCACCCAGGTAGGATGGCGTGAAAGCGAGATCGGCGGCTGGCCGATGAAGTTGCGCGGATTGGCGATGATCATCTTGCGGAACTCCTCGATCTCTTCCTGCGTGGCCCACGGTCCCATGAGCATCCCGTAGCCACCGGCTTCGTTCGCGGATTTGACCACGAGCTTGTTCAGGTTCTCCAAAATGTAAGCGCAATCCTTTGGCTCACTGGCCAGGAAGGTCTCCACATTAGGCAGGATCGGTTCTTCCCCAAGGTAGTATTTGATAATGCGCGGGACGAAGTAGTAGATGACCTTATCATCCGCGACACCCGTGCCGATGGCGTTCGCCAAACTGACGTTTCCAGCGCGGTAGGCGCTGACGAGTCCGGGCACGCCGAGCAGCGAGTCAGACCTGAAAACAGAGGGGTCAAGGAAGTCATCATCCACGCGACGATAGATCACATCCACCGGCACAAGGCCCGCTGTGGTGCGCATGTAAACGCGGGCATCACGCACGATGAGGTCACGACCTTCAACGATGGGAATGCCCATCTGACGGGCCAAGAAAGCGTGCTCAAAGTAAGCGCTGTTATAAACGCCCGGCGTGAGGAGCACGACATTGGGCTGCTCATTACCGAGCGACTGCGGCACGGCGTATTGCAAAGCTTTGCGCAAGTCCGCCGCATAGCTGTCCACGGGCTTGACGCGTGCGGATTGATAAAGATTCGGGAACGCCCGCTTCAAGGCCGCACGGTTTTCCAGCATGTAACTGGCTCCACTGGGGCAGCGCAAATTGTCTTCGAGAACGAGATAGCCACCGTCACGACCACGAATCAAATCCGTGCCGCAGATGTGGATGTAGATGCCTTTGGGAACGTCGCAGCCCATGAACTCACGTCGGAAATGCTTCGCGTTCAGCACATAGTGCGGGGGGATGACGCGATCCCGGAGGATCTTTTGCTCATGGTAGATGTCATCCAGAAACATGTTCAGCGCCGTGATGCGCTGGATCAGCCCGCGCTCAATCAAGTCCCATTCCTTCGCAGGGATGACGCGCGGCATGAGGTCAAAAGGGAAGATGCGTTCCGTTCCCTGATTGTCATTATAGACCGTGAACGTTACCCCGCCGCGCATGAACGCCAGATCGACGGCGGTTTGCTTCTGTCGGTATTCCGCAGTGGTGAGCCGTTGGAATCGCTCCAGCACTTTTTGATAGTGCGGATGCGCCTTAGCGTCCTCGCCGAACATTTCGTCGAAGAAGTTTTCTTTATCGTAGCTGTCTAGCAGCATGAGTCATGGGATTGGGTTAAAGTTGGGTTCAAAGACATCTTAGCAAAATCGAGGCCAAGTGCGCGGTTGGCATCATCCTACGTAAGGAATGAGGCTTTGCCATCTCTCATAAAAAATCTTCGCACTCGCTCTTGGCGTGGCTAGATTCCGCCCCTCATGCTACTCCATCACGGCATTCATCTCGGTTATTGCACGAACATTCATCGCGGCGAAACGTGGGCGGAAACATGGCGGGGTTTGGAGGACTACTCCCTGCGCGTGCGCAAACGCGTCGCGCCCGGCCTGCCTTATGGAATCGGCCTCAGACTGAGTGAACAAGCGGCGCGGGAACTGGACCAGCCGTGCCAGCTCGCGGAGTTTCAGGAGTGGCTGGAAAAGAACGCCTGCTATGTCTATACCATCAACGGCTTTCCTTATGGCTCGTTCCACGGCACACGGGTGAAGGAGCAGGTCTTCAAGCCAGACTGGACCAGCCCGGCTCGCTTGGATTACACGAATCTGCTCTTTGATATTCTCTCTAAGCTGCTTCCCAAAGGGATGAGCGGGAGCGTCAGCACCTTGCCCGGTTCGCACAAAGAATTCGGCATCGGTGAGGATGAACTGGAGGCGATCTTCGTGAATCTCAAGGCATGTCGCGAACACATTGAAAAACTCAGCGTGGCCACCGGACATGATTTGCATTTGGGCCTCGAACCGGAGCCGTTGGGCCTCTTTGAAACGAGTGGCGAGACGCTCAAGTTCTTCGGCCTCTACCACGACCGTTTCCCGCAGGACACGGACTTCTTTAAATTCGTGGGACTTAACTATGACTGCTGCCACCTCGCCATTGAGTTCGAGGAAGCCGCGGAAGCGCTGGACCGCATCACTGGCGCGGGCATTCGCTTGAGCAAGCTCCACCTGAGTTCGGCTTTGAAGCTGAAGCCGACCAAGGAGAATTTGGCGCGCCTCAGCAGCTTTGATGAGCCCGTCTATTTCCATCAAGTCATCGCGAGGGAAGGGGACAATCCCTTGCGCCGCTTCCGGGACATTCCCAATGCCATGCAGTGGGCGGCTTCCGCGCCGAATGAGCTGGGCGACGAATGGCGCGTGCATTTCCATGTGCCGCTTCATGCCGAGCCGACGGGTGGCTTTGGCGATACCAAAGATCATCTGTTGGGCTGCTTGGACTGGCTGGCTAAAAAGCCCGAAGCCTGCCAGCACATCGAGATGGAAACCTATACCTGGGAAGTGCTGCCCGAGGGCCTGCGATCCGGCGATGTGGTGGACCAACTCAGCGCTGAATATGAGTGGACCTTGGCGGAGATGAGGAAGCGTGGCTTGGCGGAATAAGCGGCAAGAAATCCTTGCGATATACACATAGAAATGCTAAATGATGTGTATGAAAAAGAAGCCTACGATTTACGAGCAAGCCGCTGAGGAATCTCAAGCGTCTCATGCCCGCACGAACATCATCATGGATGAGCCTTTGGTAGCAGAAGTCCAAGCCATCACCGGAATCAAGACGAAGACCGGCGTGGTGCATTATGCGCTCAAAGAAGTCGTGCGGCGTGCAAGGCAGAAGGAAATCTTAGAATTACGCGGCAAGGTGAAATTCTGGGATGACCCCGAGTAAACGAACGGCGTTTTAGTATGATTATCGCCGACAGTTCCGCATGGATTGCCTATTTCCGCAGGAACCACAATAAAGTAGCGGACAAACTGAACAAGCTCATTGAATTGGAAGCCGATGTGAGATTATGCGGTGTTGTCCAAATGGAAGTGTTGCGTGGCGTGCGGGAAGATTCACAGCACCGAAAGATAAGTCGTCTCTTCAATACATTTGATTACCTTGAAACGGACAAGGAAATATATTTCACCGCAGCGGACATTTACCGGACTTGTCGCGCAAAGGGTTTCACGATCCGCAGCACCATTGATTGCATTATCGCTGCCACTGCACTTAGGCACGATGCCGAAGTGCTGCATGATGACCAGGATTACGAAGTGATCGCCCGCTTTTTCCCGTTGAAAGTATTCTGAAAACGACGAGAGCGACGCTCCCTTTATGTTTCGTCCCTGGCTCGAACTCGCCCGTATCTCCAACCTCCCCACGGTTTGGACGAACGTCCTCGGCGCATGGTTGTTGGTCGGAGGGAAATGGGATTGGCAACCGCTCGCGTGGCTGATCATCGGCGCTTCACTGCTCTACACGGGCGGCATGATTTTGAATGACGCGGCGGATGTGAAGTTCGATCAAGAGCATCGCAAAGAACGTCCCATACCTTCAGGCCGAGTCAGCGCTAAGGCAGCGTGGAGCATCAGCCTTGGCATGATGGCCGTCGGGTTTGCCATGATGGTCTGGGGGGCTCAAGCCTGCATCTGGCTGACGAGCGCCCTCGTCGCTGCGATCCTCTTCTATGATCTCTATCACAAGCCGTGGGCTGGCTCCGTGTTCGTGATGGGCTCCTGCCGGACGCTGCTTTATCTGGCGGCGGCTTCGGCAGCGGTGGAGCATCTGAATATCCACGACCATCTGGAAGCGGTGATCAAAGCCATCGCGCTCGGTGGTTACGTCGTTGGATTGAGTTTGTTTGCGAGGCGTGAAGCAAAATTCAGTCAGAGCGCCAAAGCATTGACTCTAACTAATTTGGTCCTTGATAATATCCCGTCTGTTCTGCTCAAGAGCATACCTATCAATACGACTTTGCTGTTCATGATACTGAATATAACAAATTGGATGCCTGAACGTAATGGTTCTCATCAAGGTGCTCTCTTTGGCTTCTACGAAGGCCTAGCTGTATTCTTGGTCTGTAACATCTTCTTCAGAAGAGTCATTGATCGCGCGACCAAGCTCATGCGCACCCCACCGCCCTCTAACATTGGCCGCGCGGTGGGTTTGCTTTTGGCCGCGATACCCTTGGTGGATGCCTTAGCCATCTCTAGTGTGGCACCCGTCGCTGCCGTGTGTTTTACATTGAGTGTGCCTCTGCTTCTGCTTTGGCAGCGTAAGATAGCTGCGACGTGAGGCGTTTGGTGATTCCCATTTTTTGAAAGGTAAGTTTGATGTTGGAGCGAAAGTTTTCGATTGAGTATGCGCAGCGGGTCTTGTTCACCCGTGAAGTATTTGAAGTGAGCAATACCGCTTTGCGTGATCTGCTCAGCGCTGCGCGTGAGGCAGGCTGCAAGACGAAAGCCATCGCCTTTGTGGACAGTCATGTGGCCGGAGCCAGTCCCACGCTCATCCCTGCGCTGGAGGCTTATGCAGCGGCGCACAGCGAGGTCTTCACCTTGGCCGTTGCGCCCATCGTCATCACGGGTGGCGAAGCTTGTAAGAATGATTTCACGCTGCTGCAAAGCTGCTGGCAGGCCATCAATGACGCAGGCATTGACCGCCATTCCTTCGTCTTCGTTATTGGCGGTGGAGCGGTGCTTGACCTCGTTTGTTTCGCCGCCGCCACGGCCCATCGCGGCATTCGTCATCTGCGTTTCCCCACGACAACGCTGAGTCAGGGTGATGGCGGCGTAGGCGTGAAAAACGGCGTGAATTACTTCGGGAAGAAAAACTGGATCGGTTCCTTCGCGGTGCCCTACGCCATCGTGAATGACTTCGCCTTCCTCGCTTCATTGCCCACGCGGGAGAAGCGCTGCGGCCTGATCGAAGCCATCAAAGTCGCGCTCATTCGCGATGCCGAATTCTACCGCTGGCTCGAACAGCACGCGGATGACCTCGCCGCGCTCAGTTCATCCATCGTCGAGCAAGCCGTGCAGCGCAGTGCGGAACTGCATGTGGAGCACATCGCCATGAATGGCGATCCCTTTGAGCAAGGCTCCGCGCGTCCGCTGGATTTCGGCCATTGGGTCGCGCACAAGCTGGAGCAGGTCAGCGGCTTCGCCATCGCGCATGGTGAAGCAGTCGCCATCGGCATGGCTGTGGATTTGCTTTACTCCGTGGAGGCAGGCATCCTGGATGGAGCCACCGCGAACCGCATCATCAACTTCATCCGCCGCATCGGCTTTGAAACTTACTCGCCGCATCTGCTATCCAAGACCGCTACGAGCGAGTTGGTCATCCTCGCTGGACTCGAAGAATTCCGTGAGCATCTCGGCGGTGAACTGACCATCACACTGGTTCCCGAGATCGGCCAGAAGATGGAAGTTCACGAGATGGACAAAGCCCTCATCATCGCCGCGGTTGAATGCCTGCGTGGAGTGGAGATTGAGCTGCAAGACGCCTGCTAGCTCGCTCGTTCCGTCCTGATGAAATTCAGGATCATTCAGGCCGCACTCGCTCTTCTTTCCTTCACGCTCATGGCTCAACAGCCTAGCGATAAACTCTCTGCACAGTCCTTCACGGCGACCATCACGCGTCAGGTCGGCTACAAATACTCACTCTATCTTCCTGATGACTATGCGAAGGACACGGCGAAGAAATGGCCGCTCATCGTCTTCCTGCATGGTTCCGGTGAGCGCGGAGATGACCTAGTCAAACTGAACAAACACGGCCCACCTAAGCTCGTGGCCGAAGGTCAGTCCTTCCCCGCGATCATCGTCGCTCCGCAATGTCCCACAGGTCAATCCTGGGACGCGCAAGGTGTGAAAGCACTCGTCGATGAAGCGAAGAAAAACCAGCGTGTAGATGAGGATCGCGTCTATCTCACCGGCATCAGCATGGGCGGCTTCGGCACCTGGGATACGCTATGTTTGTTCCCGGACCTCTTCGCCGCTGCCGTGCCCATTTGTGGCGGGGCAGGCATCAACATCGTGCGTTTCGATGCCTTGAAGGACAAGCCTCTCTGGATCTTCCACGGAGCCAAGGACGCCGCCGTTCCCGTATCGTTCTCCGAGACCGCGTATGCCCGTTTGCAAAAAAGCGGTGCCACAAAAGCAAAGCTCACCATCTACCCAGATGCGCCGCATGACTGCTGGACGCAGACGTATGAAAACGCCGAGCTGTGGAAATGGCTGTTCGAGCAGAAGCGCAGTCATTGATGCGTGACTCATCACCTACCGTTGAGATGGAAAGTTCCATCAAACCAGACACAGGCCGCACCTCCATGAACTTCAAACCCGTCCTCCTTCTCCTGTTCCTTCTCGTGTCACCTTTGCTCGCAGATCAGTTTGACGACTGGGACGCGAACAAGGACGGCAGGCTTTCCCCCGAGGAACTGCCGGAGAATCTGCGTCCGAACTTCGACAAGGTGGATGCCAATCATGATGGCTTCATCACCCGTGAAGAGCACCTCGCCTTCATGAACAAGAACAAGCCCGCACGCCCCACCGTGCCTGATTCCGTCAAACTCACCGCTGACATCCCCTATGCAGACACGGCTAGAAAATCCCAACGTCTCGACCTCCTTCTGCCCGCGAAACGCTCAACCGAAAAACCACTGCCCGTCATCGTTTATATTCACGGCGGAGCCTGGAAGGGCGGCACCAAAGAACAAGGTCGCGGCTCCGTCATCCCCTATGTGGCCAGCGGTGACTACGCCGGCGTCAGCGTGGAATATCGCCTCAGCGGTGAAGCCATCTGGCCGGCGCAGATTGAGGATTGCAAGGCCGCCATCCGCTGGGTCAAAGCGAACGCGAAAGAGCAGGGACTCGACCCTGATAAAATAGGCGTCTGGGGCGGCAGCGCAGGCGGGCATCTCGTCGCCATGCTCGGCGTCGCAGGTGATGTGAAAGCCCTCGAAGGCACGGTGGGGAAACACCTTGATCAGACCAGCCGCATCACCTGTGTGGCAGATTATTTTGGTCCCACCAATCTCCTTACGATGGGTGATTTCCCCAGCTCCATGCAACATAACGCCCCGAATTCACCAGAGAGCGAACTCATCGGCGGAGCTATCCTGGAGAACAAGGAAAAGGCTCAAGCAGCCTCGCCAGTCACCTACATCACCAGCGATGACGCCCCCACCTTCATCGCCCACGGCACGACTGACCCCATCGTGCCCTATAACCAAAGTGAAACCTTTGCCACCGCCCTAAAGAACGCGAACATCCCCATCTATCTGGAGACCATTGAGAACGGCAACCACGGCGGCTTTGAAGGCCCGAAGCTCAATGCCCGCCTCAAAGCCTTCTATGACAAGTATCTACGCGGTCAGGACACGATCATCGAGACCGGAACACTCAAGGTAAGAGAGTGAGTTAAGCAGGTGAGGCGCCCTGTTTTAGTCACTAGAGTATTTTAAATGAAGACGTAGCGGCGCTTCGCAAGAGCGCGTGAAGCTAAAGCCAGAGGCAGCACCTACATTCGCCAATTCTCCAGTGTCAGGCCGGGGATGCGCTCGAAGTGCCGCGTGTTCCCCGTGACTATCGTGGCGTTGTTCGCTCTCGCGATGCTCCCGATGAGCAGGTCTGCGTCCGCGAGGCGTCGCCCATCAAATTCTAGGTTCGCTTTGAACACGCCGAAGAATTGCGCGGCATAGGCGCTGAGTTCTAGCACCCGCAGTGTGCGGAGAAATGAATCCACGGCGCGTTTTCCCTCCAACGGCTTCTGGGATTTCGCGGCGCCGTAGTAGAGTTCACAGGCCGTGATGATGGTGGTGGCCACCTCATCATACACGGCCCTTCGCCGCTCAATCACTGCACTGCGCCCGCGCAGGATTTCAATGCAGTGATCCGTGTCCAGAATTCTCATAGCGCGGGCATCTCACGGCCTTCCGTGCGGGCGGCATAAAGGGCTTCTATTTCTGCCTCGATGCTCAAATCAGAGGCCCATTCCCCGTCGAGGCTTTCCCAAGCGGCGGCTTGTTCATTCACGCGGTTGGTATCCCAGGAGGCGGCGTTCGGGAGTTTCGGTGCGGTCATAAAGGAGCGTTCGAGGCGGTTGATGATTTCCTTATTCAGGCTGCGGTGTGCGTTGGTGGCGGCACCTCGGAGGCTTTCAATGAGGGTTTCCGGAATGGATTTCAGAGTGAGGGCGTTCATGGGGCGCGTTTAATTCGGTTGCATTATGGAACCGTTCTCGCTCAGATCAAGTTTTTTTCACTGTCGCTGCTCTCCTCATCACTTCTTCCTCACCGCCGCAAACACCGCCTTCGCGATTAGCGTCGCGCCGTCATCGTTCGGATGGACGTTGTCAGGGAAGAATTCAGCATGGCCATCGAGCGCGGCGTAGAGGTCGATGATGGGGAGTTTCAGCTCGGCGGCGGTTTGCTTGATGAGGGGGATGATCTCATCGTGGACGATGGGGTTGTTGATGCCGTAGTTGCCGGTGCCCATGACGGGGACGGGGTAGCAGAGGTAGATCTTGGCCTTGGGGTTGGCTTTTCGGAAGGCTTCGACGAGGGACTTGGTGCTCGGGGCAAAGCCAGCTTTGTTCGGCCAGTTCTTGGGCTTACTGTCGTTGGTGCCGAGCTTGATGACGACGATGTCGGCGGCGAAGTTCACGGCATCGGTGAAGGACTTTTGTTTTTTGTAAGGCTTATCGCCGTCGTCCAGCATGGTGGAGCCGCTGTTCCCGTAGTTCTTCACGTCATAGCCATCGCCCAGCAGGTCACCGAGTTGAGCGGGATAGCGGTTCTTCGCGTCTTTCACACCTGCTCCAGCGGTGATGCTATCGCCCACGCAGGCGACTTTGATTTTGGGTCCATCGGCTAGTGCGGTGAGGCTGACGGAGGCGAGGATGAGAAGGGACAGGAGGACGCGGCGTTTCATTGATGGGGCGGGGGAAGAGGTGATTACTGGTGTGATGCAATAGACGATAGCGCGGGGACGTTTGATCAAACGCCTAGGCTCCACCGTTTTATTCAACTCTCTGAAAATCACTGCACTCTTATGATGACTCTCCGCCGATCTGTTCTCGCACTTCTTTCCTTGGCAGTATCCCTGCTCATGGCAAATCCCACTGCGCAAGCCGCTGAGGAACCCATTTATGAACTGCGGATCTACACGACGAACGAGGGGAAGTTACCGGACTTGCTGAAGCGTTTTCGCGAGCATACTTGCGCGTTGTTTGAGAAGCACGGGATGACGAATATCGGCTACTGGGTGCCTTTGGATCAGGAGAACGGGGCGGAGAACACGCTCATCTATATCATCTCCCACAAGAGCCGGGACGCGGCCAAGGAATCATGGAAGGGCTTCGGCACTGATCCCGAATGGAGAGCGGCGGCGAAGGCGAGTGAGGAGGGCGGCAAAATCCTCGCGAAAGCCCCTGAGTCCATCTTCATGAATCGCACGGCGTTTTCTTCTGAATTAAAGCTCGGCGCGGGCCCTGCGCCGCGTGTCTTCGAGCTGCGGACTTATCATGCGCAGGAGGGGAAGCTGGATGCTTTACACGCACGGTTCAAAGACCACACGATGGCGCTGTTCACGAAGTATGGTATGACGCATCTGGCCTACTGGTCTCCGGTGGATGCTGATAAAGGAGCGGGCAAAACATTGATCTACATTCTGGCCCATCCCAGCAAGGAGGCTGGACTCAAGGCATTCGATGCCTTCCGCGCCGACCCTGACTGGATCAAGGTGAAGGGCGAAAGCGAGAAGGACGGACCTTTGACATTGCAGGGAACTGAAGGCGTGAAATCCATTTACATGAGCGCCACTGATTTCTCTCCCATTCGTTAATTCAAGAACCGAAATGGCCCGCAAACCGCTGATGGATGAGCCTGAAGAGCTGATGCTTTCCACGTAGATCAAGCATTGGAAGCCCAGCTTACTAAACGTTCAAAAAAAGTTCATATCCAGCCTTGCAATCCACCTCGCAATTCCTATCATAAGTAACCTTGTGAAATTTTTCACAAGCTCAGACTAGCACACTTTATGGGCAATCTCTTTCCACGCTGGACGAACTGGCTACCGCTTAAATTAGCGGTCTGCTTAGGCTTCGTGGGCATCGGTGCAGTCGTCGGCGCAACTTACTACCTCACGCCTAAGTATTACCGCGTGGGATATGAGCCGACGCAACCCGTGCCCTTCTCTCACAAGAAGCACGTCGGTGAAGTAGGCTTGGATTGTCGCTACTGCCATTCCTTCGTGGAAGTCTCCAGCCATTCCAACGTTCCGACGAATCAAACGTGCTACAACTGTCACGGTCCAGATAAGGGTCAGATCAAGAAAGAGAGCGAAAAGCTGGCAATGGTTCGCGATGCTGATAAAACGGGTATTCCCATTCAGTGGACCAAGGTTCACAGGACTCCTGACTTCGCCTACTTTAACCACTCGGTTCACGTTAATCGCGGTGTCTCCTGTCAGAATTGTCATGGTCAAATCAACGAGATGGAAGTGGTGAAGCAGGCTGAGCCGCACAGCATGGGCTGGTGTTTGGATTGTCACCGCAACCCTGAGAATAAGCTGCGTCCCTTGGATCAAATCACTAATCTCACTTACAAGCCAGAGCAGCTTAACCGGGACACCTTTTATGCCAGCCTGAAGGATAAGGGTATCAAGGAGGACCAAGTGGTCAAAACGCTCCTGGGTTTGAAGCAAGAGGACTCGTTGCCCGCCGACGCCCCGAAAGATTGGGGTAAAGTGGTAGAACTTGCCGCCAAGACCTACGGTCCAATGGTGACCCAAAAAGAAGTTGGAACTCAACTCAAAGATCATTGGCGCGTCGCTCCTCCTGAGACCTGCGCTGCTTGTCACCGTTAATTTTCGCTCAAAGCATCATACATGAAACGGATTTGGCATCATCCTGAACCCCTCAAAACTGGTCGTCGTTACTGGCGCAGTATTGCTGAGCATGAGAACGCGCCTGAATTCCAAGAGGGGTTGGGCCGTGAATTTGATCCTTCTTTGGAAGGCATGACCGAGGATGAGCGCGAAAATTCCCGTCGTGATTTCATGAAGATGATGGGTGGCGCTGCTGCCCTGAGCGGTCTTTCGCTCGTTAGCTGCCGTCGTCCGCTGGCTAAAGTAGTTCCTTTTGCGAAGCATGTGGAATGGATGATTCCGGGTAAGCCGCTTCTTTACACCACGACGATTCCTCGTGCGTGGGGCGCAACTCCAGTGGTGGTGACGACTCATGAAGGTCGCCCGACTCATTTGCAGGCGAACTCGCTGCATCCTCTCGCTGGTGGCTTGGATATTTTCGCCCAAGCCTCCGTCTTGGATCTTTATAACCCTGATCGCGTCAAAACGCTCTCCTTCCGCAAGGAGCTTGGTGAGGTGGTTGAAGTTGAGGGCGCTGACGGCTTCAAAAAAGAAGGGCCTAATGCAGGTGAAGTAGCTGACTGGGCTCGTTTCCAGGCACAGCTTGCTGACTGGTCCAAAGCGTGGGCTGCGAGTGGTGGTGAAGGTTTAGGATTGCTCTTCAATGAAAGTGCTTCGCCTACACAAGCCCGCTTACTGGGTGAGTTGAAGAAGGCTCTTCCGAAGGTGAAGGCTTATTCCTATGAGCCTGTGCGTCGTAGCAGTGCGGCTGTCGCTGCTAAAACTCTCCTTGGTGATGGCATCAAGCTGCTGCCTCAACTCGGTAAGGCTGACATCGTTTTCTCACTGGATTGCGATTTCCTCGGTCTTGATCCGCAGTCCGAAAATGGCATTCGCGACTTCATGAAAAATCGCGCGCCGGGTAAGGCAAGCGACAAGATGAACCGTCTTTATGTGATCGAGAATCGCTACACCTTGACGGGTGGCGTCTCAGATCATCGCAAGCCTTTGGCCGCTTCGCTCATCCCGTTGGCTACCGCAGTTCTCGCGGACGAAATTGGCAAGCTGACCGGCGATAGCGCGCTCTCACAATCCGCGCTTAGCCTTGTATCCGCCGCTCCAGCGGACATTCGTCCTTGGATAGCGATGGCCGCGAAAGACCTCTTTGCGAACAAGGGTAAGTCGCTCGTGCTGGCGGGCTCCACCTATGGTGAAGCGGTTCACGCGCTGGTGATCGGCATTAACAACGCGCTGAACTCCTTCGGTTCCACTGTAGATATTCTCAAGGTCGAGCCGCAGACGAACGGAACGATTGAAGAGCTTCAGGCCGACCTCAAAGCTAAGTCGCTCAAAAATCTCTTTGTGCTTACGGAGACTGACCCGGCTTTTGACGCCATTGGTTTTACTGGTGCGCTCAAGGACAGTGGTGCTGAGTTGGTTTATCTCGCCCAGAGCGATAATCTGACTGCCAAGTTCTCCAAATGGACACTCCCAGCAGCCCACTATTTAGAGTCTTGGGGTGATGCTCGTAGTTCTGATGGCACCTACGCCATTGTGCAGCCGATGATTCAACCCCTCTTCGGTGGCGTTTCGGCCAACGAAATTCTTCTAGTTCTCGCTGGCAAAAAGGAATTGGCCCCCAAGAAAGTCGTGGCGGCCCCGAATGCAACTCCTGCTCCTGCGGTGTCTGACATCGCCTACGAATCCGTCAAAGAGACCTTCAAGGGTATTGCTGGCGGTTGGGATGAAGAGAAATGGAATGTCACCTTACGTGATGGCTTCTTGGCTAAATCAGGTTACGAAAAAGCCAGCGCTACCGTGAACGGTGGAGTGATTGCAGGCTTGGTGAAAAAGGTTCAGCCCACTATTGCACCTGATAAAGATTCGTTTGAAGTCGTCTTCACTCCTGACGCCACCGTTTGGGATGGCCGTTACTCCGAGAATCCTTGGCTGCAAGAAGCGCCCGATCCGATCACGAAATTGACTTGGGATAATGCCGCTTGGCTCAGTCCCAAAACCTTCCGCGCCTTGGGCCTTAAAAGCCATCGCTATGAAAACAGCACCATCAAGGTGACAGTTGGCGGCAAGACGCTTGAGGTTGCTGCGCTTGAGTGTCCTGGTCACGCTCATAACTCGATCACGCTTCCCATCGGCTACGGGCAAAAGCAGGCAAACATCGTCGGCAAAGAACGCGGCTTTGATGTCAATCCTCTGCGTTCCAGTGCTGTTGATTTCGTCCTAACGGGCGCTAAGGTTGAAGCGACGGCGAATCTTTACGAGTTCGCCATTACGCAGGACAACTACACGATGGAAGCCCGCGCTCAAGTGCGTGAAGGCACCCAAGAGCGTTTCGCGAAGAATGAGAAATTCGCCGCGACGGAAGGGATGGACTCCCACATTCCTCCGACGAATTTGGCTCTCTATAAAGGCCGCGTTGGTAAAAAGCAGGATAAGAATCCTGAGGCTGAGGATTACAATCCCGAAGGCTTCGATTACGAGAACAATCACCAGTGGGGCATGGTCATTGATTTGGCTAAGTGCATTGGCTGTTCTGCTTGTATCGTGGCTTGTCAGAGTGAAAACAACATCGCCATCGTCGGTAAGGATCAGGTTCGCCGTGGTCGTGTGATGCACTGGATTCGTATGGATCGCTACTTTGCGACGACGGACAGTGTTGACACTGATCCAGGTCTTAATGAGCTAGAGAATCCTGAAATGGTTCATCAGCCGGTGGCTTGTCAGCAGTGTGAGTCTGCTCCTTGTGAAACGGTTTGCCCGGTCAATGCGACAGTTCATACAGAAGACGGCCTCAATGCGATGGCTTACAACCGCTGTATCGGCACTCGTTATTGTGCCAACAACTGCCCGTTCACGGCGCGTCGTTTTAATTACTTCGATTACAACAAGCGGAACCCTCTGATCGAAACGGAGCTCCCGCTTGTAGGTAAAGTGCGCAATCTCTACGCCGGTCCTCTCGGCGAGAAGAACCCGCAGGAAATGGTTCAGCTCCAGAAGAACCCGAACGTGACCGTTCGTATGCGTGGTGTGATCGAGAAATGCACCTACTGCGTCCAAAGACTTGAAGCCGCGAAGATCAATCAACGTCGCGCGGCCCGTGATGACGCCAGCAAACTTCGCATCGCTGCGGATGCAGTTAAGACCGCCTGTCAGGCGTCTTGCCCCGCTGAAGCCATCATGTTCGGCGACCTCGCGAACGAGAAGAGCACGGTCAATATTTGGAAGGAAAATCCACGTAATTATCAGGTGCTCAAGTATCTCGGGATTCGCCCACGCACGAGCTACCTTGCCCGTATCCGCAACGTGAATCCAGAGATGGCCAGCGTTGAAACTGACCGCGTCAGGAAGACCGGGGAAGCCAGCCTTTACAACTTCTGATTTAGCTCACTATGGCGCAAACCGCGACAGTCTCAACCCCCAGCACACCGCGCATTCTTGAGCGTGAACCGCTGGTGCTCAACAACCGCAATTACGGATGGATCACCAACCGCATTTGTGGGATCGTTGAAAATCGTCAGCCTGCCCTTTGGTGGTGGCTCTTCGTCCCCTCGGTTTGCTTGACTGTCATCATGGCAAGCTGCTTTGCCTACCTTATTTCCACAGGTGTGGGGGTTTGGGGTCAGAAGCAGCCAGTTGCGTGGGCTTGGGACATCACGAACTTCGTTTTCTGGATCGGTATTGGTCACGCGGGAACACTCATTTCTGCCATTTTATTCCTGACTCGTCAGAAGTGGCGCACCGCTGTTAACCGTGCCTCTGAAGCCATGACTTTGTTCGCGGTGATGTGCGCGGGCTTGTTCCCTGCGTTCCACGTTGGCCGTGTTTGGATGGTTTGGTTCCTCGCTCCAGTTCCGAATGCCAATGCCATCTGGCAGAACTTCAAATCACCTCTGCTCTGGGATGTGTTCGCGGTTTCCACTTACTTCACCGTTTCAGTCTTGTTCTGGTTCTTGGGCCTTGTTCCTGATTTGGCAACACTTCGTGATCGCTGCAAGCCCGGCATTAGAAAGATGCTCTACGGATTCTTCGCTCTCGGATGGCGCGGTGGTAATCGTCAGTGGAATCACTACGAAATGGCCTATCTGCTCTTGGCGGCTCTTTCAACACCACTGGTGCTCTCGGTTCACTCCGTCGTTTCGTTCGACTTTGCCACTTCGATCGTCCCTGGTTGGCACACGACCATCTTCCCTCCTTACTTCGTGGCTGGCGCTATTTTCGGCGGCTTTGCAATGGTGCTCACCCTAATGATTCCAGTGCGCAAGATCTACGGCTTGGAAGATTTGATCACGTCGAAGCACATCGACAACATGGCGAAGATCATTCTCCTCACCGGAACGATCGTTGGTTACGCCTATTGCATGGAATTGTTCATGGCCTATTACAGCGGCAATCCGTATGAAGGCCAAGCGTTCCTCCTCCGCTGTCTCTACAGCCCATCATCGTGGAATTACTACGCGATGTTTTTCTGCAACGTCATTGCTCCGCAAGTCTTCTGGTCCAAGTGGTGCCGTAAAAACTTGGGCGCTGTCATGGTCGTTTGTATGTTTGTGAACGCGGGCATGTGGTATGAGCGGTATGTGATCATCGTCACCACCTTGGAGCGCCACTTCCAGCCAGGCTCATGGAGGACTTTCCAGCCTACTTGGGTGGACATCACGACGTTCGTTGGAACCTTTGGCTTCTTCCTGATGAACTTCCTTCTCTTCATACGCTTCCTTCCAGTTATCGCGATTGCGGAAGTGAAAGGTGTGCTTCCTGAAAGTGACCCCCATTTTGATAGCCACGCTGAACGTGGGCCTCATGAAATTGCACTCGAAGAAGCCAAGTCCGGCTCACCTGTCGCTGCTTAACGGAGGGAAGGAGAACTATAACGATCATGGCCAAGACCACCCTCAAAAAAGTTCACGGTTACCTCGCTGAGTTTGAAAGCGCGGTAGATGTGTATCACGCCTCGGAACAGATCCGTGACGCTGGATTCTCACGCTGGGACGTTCACACTCCTTATCCCGTTCACGGCTTGAATGAAGCGATGGGTGTGAAGCGCTCCATTTTGCCCTGGTTCGTTTTCTTCGGTGGAGCGACGGGCACCACGACCGCGTTTTCACTTGCCTTCATCACTCAGGTTCTCATCTATCCGACTATTGTTCAGGCCAAGCCCACGAACATTTTCACGACTCCGGCGTTCTTCCCAATCATGTTCGAGTTGACCATTCTCTTCTCGGCCTTCACCACCCTGTTCGGCTGCTTTGCGCTTATGGGACTTCCTCGCTGGAATCACCCATTGTTTGCTTCCAAGCAGTTCAAGAAATTCTCGGATGACACCTTCATTGTGTGCATCGAAGCGCGCGACCCTAAATTTCATCAGGCGGAGACCAAAGCCTTTTTGGAGCAGGTCGGCGGCAAGAACATTGAGTTGGTGGAGGACGAACTGTAATCGCCACGAGCAAGACCATGAAACACTTCTTCCTCAGCTATATCTTTGTCGCTCTCATCGTGGTGAGTTTCGCGGGTTTCCGTGGTCATCGCTTCGAGGAGCCGCCTTTCCAAATCTTCCCTGATATGAAAAATCAGGCGAAAGTGAAGTATCAGCAACCTAGCGATTTCTTTGCTGATGGTCATGCCATGCGGAAGCCTATCACGGGCACGGTGCCTATGGGTTTTGCGGTTCCGACAAAGCCCGCTAGCGCTGGATTTGTAGCGCAAGATTACGAATTCACGCATGGAACCAGCTACTATTTCACGGGCAAAGTGGGTGATTTCTACGGCGACGGTTTCCCAACAGAGATCGCTGTGACTCCCGCTTTGATCAAGCGCGGACAGGAGCGATTCAATATCAACTGTGCCATCTGCCACGGCCTCTCTGGTAATGGGAAAGGCGTGTTCACCAAATACAGCACCGTGCTTCCAGCGGAACTGACAGCAGTTGGTTTTGATGATTCAGCCAGCCCGCTTTACCGCCCTGATGGGAAAATCTACGACACGATTGCCAATGGTTGGAACCAGATGGGTTCCTATGGTGCCAACATTTCAGTGCAGGATCGCTGGGCTATTGTGGCCTACGTTCGCACTCTGCAACAGGCGTCCAAGCCAGCAGCCAAGTAAGTATTTCAAGCATGAGCGCTCATCCCATTACTCTTGATGATCTCCCGCGTGACGGGGAACGAATGGAGCTGTCCAAGGTCTCTAAACTCAACGGCATCTTTTTAGGCGTCGGTGCTCTCGGCCTGCTCATTTCTGCGTGCTACATGTTTGGTCTGCTCGGGGAACAGCGTCAGAAGGAATTTGCTTACAGCTGGCTCTTCGCCTTCTTCTTCTTCTTCACTATCACGAACGGCGGTCTTTTCTGGACCATGCTCCAGCATATTTCCAATTCCGGCTGGAGCGTTGCGGTCCGTCGATTCTTTGAGAACTTGGCAGGCAATATCCGCGTGATGGCGGTATTCGCTCTTCCGCTGATCTTCTTCTCGCCCTTCAAAAACGCGCTTTGGGAATGGATTGTTGCCCATCAAGACGCAGCCGCAGCGGCTGGTGGTGATACCTTAAAAGGCTTGGAAGAAGCCTCTCATACCAATCATCACTTGCATATCTTGGTGGCAAAATTTGGCTACCTGAACATTCCCTTCTGGACGCTTCGCGCCGTGCTCTACTTCGTCTTCTTGGGCGGTATGGCCACCTTGCTTCGCCGCTGGTCTATCAAGCAGGATGGGGATGGCGACTTCAAGCACTCCTTCCGTGCCCGTGCCTTCTGCGCCTTCCCACTGCTCTTTTATGCTCTGGCCGTAACCTTCTCCGCCGTCGATTGGGTGATGTCTATGGACTACACTTGGTTCTCGACCATGTGGGGTGTTTATATCTTTGCCGGTGGCGCCTGGTCCTCAATGGCGCTCTCGATCATCGCACTAAGCTATGTTCGCAGTCATGGCTATCTGAAGAAGATCGTCTCGATGGAGCACTACCACTTGATGGGCAAGCTGTTGTTCGCCTTCACCGTTTTCTGGGCTTACATCGCTTTCAGTCAGTTCTTCCTGATCTGGTATGCGAACATCACTGAGGAAACTCGCTTCTTCATTCTCCGCAATACGAACAACTGGTGGTATCTGAGCAACATCCTCGTTTGGGGGCACTTCGTGCTGACCTTCGTGCTTTTACTCTCGGCTGGTCGCAAGAAGAAACCCGACTCCATTGTCTGGGTGTGCGCTTGGGTCTTGATCATGCACTTTGCAGACATTTACTGGCTCATCATCCCCGAGCGTGCGCCTTCACTCTCGCATGGAACCGTCCTCTGGTATGATGGAGCTTGGTGGGGTGATCTAGCAGCCTTTTTAGGTATTGGTGGGATTGTCGGCTGGGCTTATCTCCGTCGCCTTGCAACGGCCAGTCTTTACCCTTGCCGTGATCCACGTCTCCTTGAGTCTGTGAAAGCAGTGAACTGATCTTATCATGTCATCCACGACGACCACTTCATCTTCCAACGCTGTTTCGGTGCTTCTCGGCACCTTGGCTGCCTTTGTCACGTTCACCATTCTTGCAGCCCTTATCCAAGGATTCGCAGGTGGTAAGCCCGCAGATCCGCAGAGCCCGGTGCGCCTGCAAAAGAAAGCGGACGTCGCCACTGAACAGGCGGCGCTACTTGAGAAATACGGACTTACAACCAACGCCGCTCCCATCTTCGCCAAGGCAGCAGAGCAGATCAAGACGCCTAAAATGACGACCACCACCGTTGTTGTGCCTGGATCAGCAACCGCTTTGAAAGCAGCCGCAACGCCACCGCCCGCTGCTCCGCCAGCAGCACCCGCGCCCGCTCCTGCTTCCGCACCTAAGTGATTTTCATTCTACAATAACATCATGGAGACAACAGAAACCACCAGCTTGGAAGACAGCTTGCGCCGCGCGGCCATTGACCGCTCTGTGAAAGGCCCCGTGCTGTTTCTTTTCGCCAATGCAGCCCTCTGGTTGCTGGCGGCTACCGTCCTGGGATTGGTTTCCTCGGTCAAGCTCTACGCGCCTGAATTCTTGGACTCTGATTGGACTTGGTTCCTGAATTATGCTCGCGTCCAGCCTGCTCACATGAACGCCCTGATTTACGGATGGGCCATGCAGGCTGGTCTTGGCACCATGATTTGGTTGATGGCACGCCGCACTGGGCAAGAGCTTAAAGGGGCTAGCACCGTCATCATCGCCACCATCTTCTGGAATATCGCCGTCACCCTTGGACTACTCAGCATTCTCTTCCACGGCAGCACCTCGATGCAGTGGCTTGAGTTCCCGAAATATCTCTGGCCGATCTTCACCATTTCCTTCCTAATGATCGCCACCCGCCTAGTTGGCATGTTTGCCCGTGCCCACAAGGAAGGTGAAGGCTTCATGATCACTTCTTGGTATATTCTCGGAGCCTGTTTCTGGTTCCCTTGGATTTATCTTACCGCAAACCTCTTCCTGCATTGCTTCGGTTCCAGTCTCAATGGCGCTAGTGCTGCGGGGATCAATGCTTGGTATGTAAACACACTGATCCTGCTGTTCTTCGTTCCGGTCGGTCTGGGGGCCTGTTACTATTATCTTCCCAAGATCACAGGCCAGCCGATCTACAGCAGTCAGTTGGCATCACTCGGCTTCTGGGGTTTGGCGTTTTTAGGTGGCTGGACGGGTATCCAAAAATACATGGGTGGTCCTCTTCCTGCATGGATGCCAGCTATCGGGGGTGCCGTGATGATCCTTCTTCTGGTGCCTGCGGGTATCGTGGCTCTGAACTTCCACATCTCCACTGAAGGCCGCCACGGCTTGATCGAGACCAGCCCAACGCTTCGATTCGTCTTCGTTGGATCATTTTGTTATCTCGCGCTAAGCGCTGTAGGGGCCTTGCTCGGCACTTTCTGGACAGGCTCACTCTTGCAGTTCACTTATGCAGAATATGGATTCCACATTCTCGCCATCTACGGCTTCTTCAGCATGACGATGTTCGGGGCGATCTATTACATCGTTCCCCGCCTCAGCGGCTGTGAATGGCTCAGCGCTCGTTTGATCCGCAGTCATTTCTGGTTCTCGGTTTATGGAACGGCAGCCTTGGTCGTTTGTATGTTACTGGGTGGC
The DNA here is from genome assembly GCA_025361865.1 of Phragmitibacter sp. Lineage (GTDB taxonomy): Bacteria > Verrucomicrobiota > Verrucomicrobiia > Verrucomicrobiales > Verrucomicrobiaceae > JANYJH01. The sequence goes on along the minus strand of JANYJH010000418.1, from coordinate 54,688 downwards.
TTGGCTCAGGGAGCCAGCATCAACGCACCGGGTAACTGGAACCTGCCCTTTGTGGGCTCCATCATCAATGCGCGTGGCTATTTGATTGGCCGCACGGTGGCTTGGGTCTTCATTCTGTGGTCCAACGCTTGGTTCTTTATTCATCTCGTCCTCATGGTATTAGGTCTTGGCCGTCGCAGTGTGGCCCCGACCTTGCTTCACCATGAAGAAAGCCACGCACCTGCCACCGCCTAAATTTATTCATCTTCGAGCATGACCAGTCTGCGGAAATTCGTTATTGGAATCGGTATCAGCTTCGGATTGCCGTGGTTGTTACTGATCGTTGTGCCTGCGATCAGCGCACAGAAACTCACGACTCTCAGCTACGACAAAGAGCGTGATGGGATGGAAGGTGCTTATCCCGGCAAAGGCATCTACCGTCAGGGTCAACTGATCTACGCAAAGGAAGGCTGCACCCAGTGCCACACACAAATGATCCGTCCAGGCTTTGCAGGGATTCTCGATCCTTGGAAGAAGGGCTGGGGGAGCGACCAAGCAGAAACGCCTGCGCAACCTATCCGTCCGAGCACTCAGCGCGATTACATGTTTGAACCTTATGCTTACCTTGGAGTGCAACGCAATGGTCCTGATTTGACCAATGCAGGCTACCGCTTGGCAGATAAGAGCAGATTGGAAATTCACGAGCACCTTTACTCTCCTCAAGCCGTAAACAAGTGGAGCATCATGCCTGGATTCCGCCACCTCTACAAAGTTCAGCCGATACAAGCCGCAGGCTCGCCGAAAGCGCTCAAACTACCCGCAGCTTTCGCACCTGAAAAGGGCTATGAAGTAGTGCCCACGGCTGAAGCTGAAGAGTTGGTCAACTACCTGCTTTCACTCAAGAAGGACGCGCCAATACCAGGTGAGGTAGTCGCTGACACAGCGGCCAAAAAGTAATCATTGGATGCCATGAACCAACCACAAAACTTCGATAATACTGATCTGGATCGCCTTCATGCCGCAGTGAAGCGCGAGAATCCTGATGTGGTAGCAGGACGGGAGCCGACGCCTCTGTGGGTGATTGTTGGCATGATGATCATGACCATCCTCGGCGGTGGCTATGCGGGTGCTTATGTCGGCGGCTTTGATTCTGAAAAGAGCAATCCTTTTATTGAACGCCCGATTGATCCGCGTGGAGCTGGTATTGTGACCGGTCCACAGTTGGATGCTTTCCAGTTGGCCATGAAAAAAGGCTCTACGGTCTTCAACAACTGTCAGGGCTGTCATCAGCCAACGGGCTTGGGGCAACCTGGTGCTATTCCTCCGCTGGCGGGTTCAGAGTGGGTCTTGGGCGGAACCGAGCGTATCGCACGTATCGCCATGCACGGCCTTGCGGGTCCGGTGAGTGTCAAAGGAGCCTCCTACAACAACGTGATGATGCCTCCTGTGATGTCTGATGATGAGATTGCCAATGTCCTCACCTACGTGCGTAATAGCTGGGGAAATCAGGCTCCGATGGTGACCAAGCAAATGGTGGCCAAAGTCCGCGCCGAAGTGAAGGATCATGTCGGTCCTTGGTCGCCAACTGATCTCGAGAAGTATAAAGAGATGAATTGTCCTGGTGAAATCCCTGCGGGCCCTGGAGCAACCGCCGCCCCTGTCGCCGCTCCCGATCCAGCGACCAAGAAATAATTAAATTACCGTCCGCATTACTGCCCTTTAGTTTGGAACTCCTATGAGCGCCGCCATTACACACGAAGAACTCCACGGTGAAGCCCATGATCACGCGCATGAGGCCCATCCGAAGCAGAGCTTCATCTACAAGTATATCTTTTCCACCGACCACAAGGTGATCGGTATTCAGTATGGACTTACCTCCTTGGTCTTCCTGCTCGCTGGTTTCTTCTTGATGATGGTGATGCGCTGGAGCATCGCTTATCCTGACAAGCCGATGCCCCTCATTGGTGCGTTCCTCGGTGATCGCTGGGCACCAGGCGGAGTAGTGAGCCCCGAGCTTTACAATATGTTTGGGGCCATGCATGGAACCATCATGGTGTTCTTGGGTGTTGTGCCCTTGGCTTTCGGTGCTTTCGGGAACTACCTTGTCCCCCTTCAGATCGGCGCGATTGATATGGCCTTCCCTAAGCTCAACGCTTGGAGCTATTGGCTTAATCTCATCGGCGGTGTCTTGATGATGATGAGTTTCTTCATGCCCTCAGGCGCAGCGCAGAGTGGCTGGACGAACTATTCCCCATTGGCTTCCACCACGCAGATGGATGTCAAAGATGTCTTCTTCTCCGGGCAGACCCAGTGGCTTATGGCCATGGTCTTCCTGATTTCCTCATCTCTGCTGGGGTCGGTCAATATCATCACGACCATCATCAACTTGCGCTGCAAGGGTATGACTTGGATGAGAATGCCTTTCTTCGTCTGGGGCATGTTGGTAACTGCCTTCTTACTACTCTTGGCCTTCCCGCCGCTGGAAGTGGCTGCGGTTCTCCAGCTCTTTGACCGTCTCTTTGGTTCCAGTTTCTTCCTTCCTACGGGATTATTGGATTCCAACCGCCACTTGGACATCGCAGGCGGTGGCAGCCCGTTGCTCTACCAGCATTTATTCTGGTTCCTCGCGCATCCTGAGGTTTACGTTTTGATCCTCCCTGCGTTTTGCATCGTGAGCGACATCATTCCTTGTAATATCCGTCGTCCCTTGTGGGGTCACAAAACGATGGTCTATGCGGCTTTGGTGCTCGGCTTCTTCAGCTTTATTGTTTGGGCTCACCACATGTATCTCACAGGCATGGGCGCTGTCGTCAGCACTTTCTTCCAGATAACGACGGTCTCCATCTCAGTGCCCTCAGTCGTTCTCCTGACTTGTCTGATGATTTCCCTTTGGGGCGGTTCCATCCGTTTCAATACGCCGATGCTTTTTGCCTGCGCGTTCCTACCCATGTTCGGTATTGGCGGCCTAACAGGATTGCCTCTCGCCTTCAGCATGACGGATCTATTCTTGCATGACACTTACTATGTCATCGGCCACTTTCACTACGTTGTGGCTCCCGGAACGATCTTCGCGCTCTTCGCAGGTATCTATCACTGGTATCCCAAGATCACGGGCAGGTTTATGAACGAAACGTTGGGACGTCTTCATTTCTGGCCCTCACTGATTTGCATGAACTTCCTCTTTGCTCCGATGTTCATTCAAGGTCTCGCTGGTTTCCATCGTCGCTGGTATAACGGCGGCATGGCCTTTGAAGACACGACTCGCCACCTGCTTTGGTTGAATGAGGTGATGTCTATTGCCGCATGGTGCCTAGCGCTGTCGCAGATTCCTTTCATCTTGAATGTCTTCCTCAGTATCAAGGGCGGCAAGAAAGTGACTTGCGATAATCCTTGGCACGCGACGACTCTTGAGTGGGCGACCCCAACCCCTCCGGGACATGGCAACTTCAATTTTGAACCCGTGGTTCATCGCGGTCCTTACGAATACAGCGTTCCCGGTGCATCGACTGATTACACGCCACAGTGGCTTGCCGAAGGTGAAGTGCCCGAGGAAAAGCTGACTCATGCCGAGCACTAGCATCTGCTGTTCTGATCGCCAAATTTCACTCTGATTCCGACTGATGGACATTCCCTACACTGTAAAAGCTCGGCCCGACACGGGTTTTTGGAACGCCAAGATCGCCATCTGGTTATTCCTCGCTTCCGAAGTCATGCTGTTTGGCGGTTTGTTCTCCGCTTACATCTTCCTTCGTCTGGCATCGGACACACCCTGGCCGACTCACGTTCTCAACGTCCAAGCGGGTTTCGTCAACACCCTCATCCTGATCCTCTCCTCTATCACGGTGCTTCAGGCGTGGCTCTCGCTGAAGATGCGGAACTTCCGTCGCTATCAGATCTTTATGGCGGCGACGTTACTTTTGTCGGTCGCTTTCATGACCATCAAAATCCGTGAGTATGGCGACAAGTTCCACCACTACGGCGTCCGTCTTCAGGATGGCAGCGTGCTGGAGGGCCACTTGGCTGAAGGCGGTTACAAGATCAAGTTCTTAGATGTGAAGACGGTGACACTTGCTTCCCGTCCCAACGAGAAGGGCTTGCTCAATTTCAACATGCCTTTCATCACCCCAGGCTCTGATGGTAACTTTTTGGGTTACTTGGTGGATTCCAAGCCTGAGTTCAAAGATGCGACGGGAAAAGTCGTGGTCTTGGACAAGGCAACCGTGAGCAGCGTGGTCAGCGAGGCCTTCAGCAAGAAGCAACCGGAAATCAAATACACTGCAACGGCCCCGCTTAAGTTCGCGATTACTCCCTCCGCTCTGATTTCTTACGACGGCACCAAAGCCACCTTCCGTGATGGAACGGTGCTCGAAGGAAAGCTCGAAGATGACACCCTTCGTCTGGAAGTGGATAAGGTGGACCTCCGCCAAGCCATTCCTGCTGGCGAGAAGAGCTTATCCCACGCCTATGAACTCGTTGAAAAAGCAGATGCTTGGCGTGTCTTGGGTGGCGATTGGAAAACAGCTTTCTTGAAGCAAAAAGCAGAGAAGAGCAAATCAGGTGGAAGCCTCGGTGATACGGACTTTGTGCGTGAGGCCTTCACGATGCCCATAAGCCTTCATAGTGAAGCTGGTGCGCCCGTGCATGAAGCGAAAGAAGCTGGCAAAGCAGAAATGAAAGACCATGCGGAGGTCGCACCCGCCACGCATGAAGAGCATCACCATCCTGAAGTCGCCATCCTCAAGAAAGACGTGGCTTTCTACTCCAATTTCACTCCCAAGTATCACAACTATTACGCGATCTACTTCGCGATGACGAGCCTTCACGGATTGCACATCGTCGGTGGCGCTCTCGTTCTGGCCTATTTCCTCTTCTTCAACGGCGGGCTCTACAAGACCGACCCTGAGCATCTGACCAACCGCGTGGAAGTGGGCGGTCTCTTCTGGCACTTTGTAGATATTGTTTGGATGATCGTTTTCCCTGTTCTCTACCTTTTCTAAGACACTCTTACTTAATCACTCTCCATGTCTGAAGAAACTACCACACCAAGCGCCGCCGACTTTAGCAAGCAAAGCCGTCAGATCTGGCTGGGCGGTCTTGGCCTGATGATCGGTTCAGCCTTGAGCTGTTCCATCTTCAATCTGCTGTCCAGCACGACCTCGCACATCGTCTTGGGCCTGCTCATCGCCGCTACGCAGGTAGCCTTCCAACTCTTCGTCTTCATGCATTTGAAGAATGAGCGGGGCATTGTTTACAAGTTCTTGGTCTTCACCGTTTTCTTCACGTTCGCGCTGTTCTTCCTAACCCACTTGGCCCAGTCGAGCCCTTTGCATTTCGACGCCTTCTCATCCAAGTAATTTATGTCTCTCAAGGGATTCCATGTGGTCTTGATTTTCCTCGCGATCCTGTGTTCCGCAGGGTTCTGGGGATGGGCCTATAATGATCCCAAGGCGGCTATCGAACTGCAAGTCGTCACCGCATCGAACCTGAGCGGCTCGCTCGCTATTGCCTTGGCGGTTTACGGCGTCTGGTTCGTCATCAAGAAATGGAAGGACATCGAAGCCTGATATGAATCTTCTCCCTTCACTTCTGGCCTGTGCCACCTGCCTTCCCGATCAAGGCACCGAAGTCGCTAAAGCTGCGAACTTGGCGGTTTTCTTCATGGTCGGCGTCGTGTTCGTGATGCTGGGCATCGTGCTCAAGATCATGTTCAACTTCGCCCGCAAGCAGCGCGAATTTACTGACCCCAACTCCTGACCTCTCTCACGACTATGTTTGCCCTGATTACTTCACTCAACAATCTCCTCGGCGTTCCTGGGCTGGCCTCAGAGCACGGTGAAATGGTTGATCACATGCTTGGCCTCATTCAGTGGTTCATGCTGTTGCTTTTCGTCGGATGGTCCACCTTTCTGGCCATCGTCTTCACGAAGTTCCGTAAATCAAACAACCCCAACGCAGACTACATCGGCGTTCGCGGTCATGCTTCTACGCACATTGAGATCGGGGTGGTGATTGTTGAAATCATTCTGCTACTGGGCTTTGCTATCCCCTTGTGGTCAACCCAGTCCGAGCAATACCCGATGGGGCCTGACGTGGTCAAGCTACGTGCCGTCGGTGAGAAGTTTAACTGGAGCTTCCAGTATGCTGGTTTGGACGGTAATCTCGGCAACCAAGAGCTCCGCTTTGTAAATACCAGTGCGGGCAACATGATTGGCCGCGATCTAAAAGACCCGAATGGCAAAGATGACTTCGTGAAATCTGGAGAAATGACCATTCCCGTGGGTCGCCCGATCATCATCGACGTGACGAGCAAGGACGTGATTCACAACCTCGCACTCGTGCCCATGCGCATTGCTCAAGACGCTACTCCTGGTGTGCGTGCTCACATCTGGTTCCGCCCGACCAAGACAGGCGAATGGGACATCATCTGTGGTCAGCTTTGCGGCGTCGGTCACTCCGGCATGAAAGCCAAACTCACGGTCGTGAGCGAGAAAGAATTCGATGCCTTCCTCAAAGACAACAGCGAAGAGGCAATCAAAGCTTCGGCTGCCCAGCCAGCTCCGTTGGCTTCACGCTGATCCTTGGTGAGCGGGGAACCTCGGGTTTTGTAGCCCATTGTTCCTGTGAGGCGTAGTCCTCTATAAGTTCGACTCTTCGCCTGATGACTTCGCCCCGCACTGCTTCGCCCCGGTTCCATCAGTTCTCTGTTTTCACCTTATTCATCGGAGCCCTGCTGATCTGGTGGGGAGCGGCCACGACCACGGAACACGCGGGCATGGCCTTTGGAGACTGGCCTCTGAGCAATGGCTCGCTGAATCCGCAAGGCTGGCTGCACATCACGCCGTTCATGTTGGAGCATGGGCACCGACTCCTGGCGGGAACGGTGGGCCTTCTAGTGCTGACGATGTTTGTCTGGCAGTGGAGGATCAATCTTCAACCTTGGTATGAGGTTCCCTTGTTGGCTGGTGCCGTCGCCGCGATTATTGTAGGAGGCAGCAAGAGTTCATGGACCGTCGTCGTGCTCGGCGGGGCGGGCTGCATCACTTGGTTGATCAAAGGGTTGCTGACACGCCGCTGGCCCCTGCTCCTTAAACTGACAAATTCAGCCATCATCGTCGTCGTCAGTCAGGCGGTTCTCGGTGGCATTCGCGTGCTCATGGTATCCGACCACTACGGTATCGTGCATGGTTGCCTCGGCCAGCTTTTCTATTGCCTGCTGATAGCCATCGCGATGGTGTCCTCGCCGACTTGGGGGAAGCGACCCATGCTGGTTCCGGCGCAGATGCGCGCTGGCTTGGTGAAGCTGACTACGTTCTTCTTCTTCGTGGTCTTCATGCAGCTCGTGTTCGGTGCCATCATCCGTCACACGCATCGTTTTGATTTGGCGGCGGTCGATGTTTTGACTACTGGCGGAGACTTGGTTCCTTGGGGACGCTCGTTTGATCTCGTCGCGTTGTTCATGCACAAGGCATGGGCCTTGGTCGTGTTCAGCGTTTCCATTATGACGGCTCTGGTGACGAAAAGATTACTCGCCAAACAGGACAACCTCCGCTGGATACCCGTGCTGCTCATCGCGCTGCCCATCGCCCAGCTTACGCTCGGCGTGTATGTGATCCTGACGGTGAAGAAGTTCTGGGTGACCAATTTCCATGTCATCAATGGATTGATCATCCTCGCGACTTCCTTTGTGCTCATGGTGCTCGTGCGAGCCAGCATCACGGAGTCGGAGTTGAAGGGATAGCATTGGTTTTATAAGGAAGATGCTGTATGGAATCCACCGCCATGAATGAAGCCAAAACGGATGGAACCACTGCGTCGCCAGCGCTGGGCATGTCCCGTGCGGATTTCATGACGCTGACGAAGTTCCGGCTGAGTTTTCTGGTGCTGGTGAGCACGTTCGTCGGCTTCTGGCTGCATCGCTCTCCTGACTGGTCAGGGGCTCTGTTGACGCACACTTTGATCGGAGGTGCGCTGGCGGCTTTCGGCGCGGCGATCTTCAATCAACTCATGGAGATGGAGCCGGACGCGCTCATGAAACGCACGGCGGACCGACCTCTGCCATCGCGTCGCGTAGAGCCCGGACTGGCCTTTGGGTTGGGTTGGTTGTTGAGTGCCTTCGCCCTCATTCATTTGGCGAAGATGGTCAATCTGGAGGCCGCCGTTTTATGCGCGATGACCCTGGGAGTGTATCTTTTCATTTATACGCCGATGAAGCAGAAGTCGGCCTGGAACACCATTGTTGGCGCGGTATCAGGGGCCTTGCCGCCGCTGATTGGCTGGGCGGGAGCCGCTGGTGCGCCTCCTGAGGGAGCCCCGTATTTCCGCAGTGATCTTGTTTTCGCCCCCGGTGCGGTGTATCTTTTTCTGTTGCTGTTTCTCTGGCAGCTCCCGCATTTTCTGGCCATCAACTGGATGTATCGCGATGAGTATCGGAAGGGCGGCTTCGTGATGTGGGCGAATGAAGATGAGAGTGGCCGGACCACTTCTAATCTGGCCATGCTGTTTTCCATCGCCGCGTTATTGCTCACGCTTCATCCGGTGCTTACGAATTGCGTCAGCATCGGATTCGCTCCCGCCAGCATCGCGCTCAATCTCGTATTGGTCTGGTATGCGTGGCGTTTCATGCAGCAGCGTGATCGTGCCAGCGCCCGTAAATTGTTCTTCTTCACACTGATGTATCTGCCGCTGATTTACATCATCTGCGCACTCTTCTGGATTCGTCCCTGACCCCTTTTCGACTATGACTGAACTACCTCCCAAACGGCGCATCCATCCGCTGAGCATCTGGATTCCTATCATCATCGCTGCACTGGGATTGGTCGTGTTTGAGTCTTACCTTCTGCGTTTGAAGCAGGAAAGCATGGCCAATCATGGCGAAAGCCGACTGCCCATGCTCTCGAAACTGGAGAAGAATCTCGTGCTTACCGAGCGCAGCGGGAAGACCGTGGAGCTTAAAAACGTGCAGGGCAAGGTGCTCGTCGCCTGCTGGGTTTATACGCATTGCCCGCGTGGTTGTCCGGGCGTGGTGGGTGAATTGCTCAAGCTCTATCAAGACGTGGGCAGCGATCCTGGTATCCATTTTCTATCCTTCAGCGTGGACCCAACCGACACACCGGAAGTGCTTCAGGACTTTACCTCGCGCTTCGGGGTGAAGGGAGATAACTGGTGGTTCGTGAACGGCCCGATGGATGAGGTGCGCCATTACATGACCAAGTATTTCGGCTTCCTCGCCGTGCAGGACGTGCCGGAGAAAGATCGGCTCTCACCCGATGACAAATTCCTTCACGACATGAAAGTCGCTCTCGTGGACAAGCAGGGCAATGTGCGCGGCATGTATGACATCGGCAGTGCCGACCCCGAATTCGCCAAGTTCTGGCGCGAAAAAATCCGCAAAGACATCCAGACCCTGCTTAAAGAGCCCGCCACTCCCCAGCCATGAACATTGCCGATCTCCCTGCGCTCAACGCCACGCTCAATGCCGCTGCCACCGTCCTCTTGCTGTCCGGCTGGGCCAGCATCAAGATGAACAAGAAGAGCGCGCACATCTGCTTCATGATACTGACCTTGCTGGTCTCATCCGCCTTCCTGACCAGTTACCTCGTCTATCATTTCAATGCCGGCCATGTGCCGTTTCCGGGCAAGGGCTTCATCAAGATCTTCTACTATGTGATGCTGTTCACGCACGTCGTGCTCGCCATCGTTAATCTGCCGATGGTCATCCTGACCGTGATCCCAGCGGTGAAGCAGCGCTTTGACAAGCATAAGCGCATCGCGCGGTGGACGTTCCCCGTATGGTTGTATGTCTCTGTGACAGGCGTGCTGGTTTATCTGTTCTGTTACGTTTGGTTTGTGTAGGTCAAGAAAGTAGTCCGCCGAGCCTTCGGCGGTTTGCCCCCTCATTAAAGCTGATCCATCCGTCTCAGCTCGCTGGCATGGCTCGTGCTGAATGGTGTTCCAGCCTGCCGTGCAAACTCTTCCTATCATCGCTGATTCCGGCGTCTCGCGTGACCTCGCTAACTGCCTTAGCTCGCTTAAGGCGCTGGGCGTGACGGATCGCCGCATTCTCAGCGACATCTTGCGCACGACGTTGGAGCGGCACCCGGAGTTCTGGGGCGTGTGGACTATCTGGGAACCGAATGCCTTGGATGGCCGCGACTGTGATTTTGCCAATCACGAAGGGCATGATGCCTCTGGCCGATACGCGCCGCTTTGGAAGCGCACCCAGCGCGGACTTTGTCTGGAGCCGAACGTCGGCTATGACGAGCCGGGCGTCGGCGATTACTACCTGATCCCGATCCGCCAGCAGCAGGAAGTGACGATGGCTCCGTATGAATACCTGCCTGCGGATGGTCGTAAGGCCGTCATCATCAGCCAGGTCGCGCCGATCTTTTTTCAGGGTCGCTGCGTCGGCGTGGCAGGCTTTGATATTCCGGTGAAGGGCCATTACGTCAACCGTCGCCCGGTGCAGGTGGCGAGGCCGAGGACAGCGGAAGAGACGCTGAGTAAACGCGAGCGCGAAGTGCTTCTCTGGGTGAGCCAAGGGAAGTCGAATTCTGAAATTGGCACCATCTTAGGCATCAGTCCTCACACGGTGAAACACCACATGGAAAAGATCTTCTCCAAGCTGGGAGTCGAGAACCGACACGCGGCGATGTTATGCGCCTTGCAGCCTTTCATTCAGCATCAAGCCGATGGCACGACGCTGAATAGGTAGCTCTTCCTATCGGTCACGGCTCGGTCATTGCTGAACTTATAGGCGAGATGAAAACGCCTGCTGAACTCGCTGAGATCGAAAAGCAACTGGTCGCCGATGGCATCAAATATTGCATCGGAGCTTACGTGGATATTCACGGAGTGCCGAAAGGGAAGATCGTTCCCATCGCCCATTTTAAGGACTTCGCGCAGGGATCGGAACTTTACACGGGCTATGCGTTGGACGGTCTTGGGCAATCGCCAAACGAGGATGAAATCGCCTCCGTTCCTGATCTTGATCGCGGTATCCGACTGCCTTGGAAACAAGAGGTCATGTGGTATCCAGCGGACAATACCTTTCATGGCGAGCCGTATCCCATCCAGACGCGCGTCGCGCTGAAGAACGTATTAAAACAAGCCGCAGACATGGGTTTCGGGCTGAATCTGGGCATCGAATGTGAAGTCTATTTCGTGAAGCTAGACGGGCAGGGGAAGCTCTATGTGCCGAACCAGGATGATGATCTGATGAAGAGCTGCTATGATATTAAGCGCTTCTTTGATCAGTATGAAATGGTCACGAGCATCGTGGATACGCTCAACGGTTTAGGCTGGGATGTTTACTCGTTTGATCATGAAGACGGTAACTCTCAGTTCGAGTTCGACTTCAAGTATGCCGATGCTTTGACGATGGCGGACCGCTATATTTTCTTCCGCCATCTGGCGAAGAAGATCGCCTCTGATCACGGCTTGCTCGCGACCTTCATGCCGAAGCCCTTCGCCGATAAAACGGGCAACGGAGCACACTTCAACATGTCGCTCTATGATCTCGTAAGCGGCGCGAATCTCTTCAAACAAGACCCTGCTCAAGACGCGAAAGGGCTTGGGCTGACTCCGCTGGGATACTCCTTCATCGCTGGAATCATCAAGCATGGACGCGCGCTGTGTGCAGCCTTTGCGCCGACCGTAAACAGCTACAAGCGGCTCATCAGGCGCGGCGCGATGGGTTACTATTCATGGGCTCCAGTCTTCAATTCATTCGGCACCAACAACCGCACCAATTCCATCCGCGTGCCGATGGGTGGTGGTCGGTGTGAATCGCGCAATGCAGACTCGGCTTGCAATCCTTATCTGGCCGCCGCGCTCGTTCTGGCGGCGGGACTTGAAGGCATTCGTGAAGGTCTTGATCCGGGTAGTCCGCAGACAGAGAATCTCTATGAGTTCAGTGATGCCGAGCTTGCTCAACGTGGCGTCCAAGCCCTGCCGCGTAACTTGGGTGAAGCGGTGCAGGCCTTTGAAGACGATCCTTTCACCGAGCAGGTTCTTGGTTCGGCCTTGAAGCAGGAATTCATCACTTACAAGCGTGCCGAATGGGAGGAATACCACCAGACGGTCAGCCAGTGGGAGATCGATAAATACGCACGTCTCTATTAACTCAACGCCGCCCTCATGCTTGATTGGATGTCACGTCTGGCAGAGCCGCTTCCGGTGCAGCCCGTCTTTTTGGAAGAGCTGGCTTGGCCGCAGGTGCGGGCTTTGCAGGACAGCGGCATGAAGACGCTGCTTCTGCCCATCGGAGCGACGGAGCAACACGGCCCGCATCTGCCGCTGAACACGGACAGCGTCATCGCTACTTCTGCGTGTGCCTTTGCGTCAGCGCTGACCGGCGTGCCTGTGCTTCCAACGGTGAAGATAAGTGTCTCCATCGGTCACACGGAGAAGTGGCCCGGAACCCTCGCGATCTTCCACGAGACATTGATCAACACCGTGAAGGACATCGCCCGCTGGTGCGTCGGCACGGGCTGGGAGCAGCTCATCATCGTGAATTCCCACTACGGGAATGATGCCGCATTACGAGTAGCGGTGGACCGTTTGCGCTTCGATTTGGTTGGCCAGTTTTCCATCGCGATGAGGAACACTTGGGCCTTGTCGCCAGAGATCGCCAAGGCATTCACGAAGGACGCGGACGACTGGCACGCGAATGAGGCCGAGACCAATCTCATGTCATTCCTCGCGCCGGAGTCGGTTCGGCAAGAGGCGCTCCCCATCGCTGCCGATCCTGATCGCACGGCCCACCGTGTCTTCCCGTGGATGGTCGCGAACACCAGCGCGAACGGCACCACAGGCACGCCGGGCATAGGTAACGCTACCTATGGTCAGGCGTTGCTGCGGCTTATTGGCATGAGTCTTGCCGATACAATTACGCGAGCGAGATCGGAGAAGCCTCCCCTCGACTGGGCGCGCACCACGACCGTCTTCAGCCACTCAAACTAATGAAAACTCATCATTCATAAGCACCACTGCTAAACCCAAAACGAACATGAAACTTAAAGCACTCACCCTTACGCTGCTGGGACTCTTCTCAGCCCTCGCCGTGCGCGGCGAAACGCTCAAGATCGCCTACTCTGACTGGCCGGGCTACACCGTCCTCGAAGTCGCCAAACAAAAAGGCTGGTTCAAGGAAGCTGGCGTTGATGTTGAACTCTCTTGGTTCGATTACCTGCCCTCACTAGATGCCTTCTCTGCGGGCAAGGTGGACGCGGTAACGGTCGTCGCCACGGATGCGCTGGTGAACGGCGCGAATGGGGCGAAGAGCAAGATCATCGCCCTGCTTGATTACAGCGACGGCAGCGACATGATCGTGGGCAAGCCCGGCATTAATTCCATCAAGGATCTGAAGGGGCAGAAGGTCGGTGTTGAGCTGACCCTGGTTGAGCATCTGCTGCTCCTGAAAGCGCTAGAGGTCAATGGTCTGAAGCAGTCCGATGTGGAGTTGGTGAACACGCCGACCAACGAGACACCACAGACGCTCGGCTCCGGTAAAGTGGCTGCGATTGGCGCATGGTATCCGTCTTCCGGTCAAGCGCTGAAGCAAGTTGCAGGCTCTAAGAAACTCTTCACAAGCGCTGAAGCGAAGGGCCTCATCTACGATGTCCTCGCGGTCAGCCCGACGAGCTTCGCGAAGAACAAGGAAGACTGGGAGAAGGTCGTAAAGGTCTTCTACAAGTGCGTTGATTACATCCTCGATCCCAAGACCAAAGACGATGCCGTGAAGATCATGGCTGCCAAGGTCGGAGCGGATGTGGCGGACTACGCCAGCAATGTTCCCGGCACTCACTTCCTCACACTCAAAGAGGCCCAAGCCGCTTTCAAGAAGGGCGAGGGCTTAGATTCCATCTATGGTTCCATGACGCTCGGGAACAAATTCAACATGGATAACAAGGTCTATAAAGTCTCGCAGAAGCCAGAGAGCTACCTATCTCCCGGCATTGTGAATGGCATGAAATAATCCCCGTTACATTTGCTATGGCACACCGGGATTGGTTGGGATTGAAGCAGGAGTTGCCCGGGAATCGGCGGCTCATGCTCACCCTCTTTTCGTTTCTGGCTCCGCTCCTGCTATGGTCCGCCGTCAGTTATGTGCCGTGGCTTTGGCATCCTCTGGTTCACGTCACCGTGCCCGGTGATGTGGACTATTTCACGGATGACATGGATGTCCCGAGAGCTGACTACGACCGCGAACTGGCCAAGGTCAAAGCCGCAGGCGGCACGGTGCCGGAAGGCTATGCCGTGAATCCCGTCTATCTCCCGCCGCCGCATAAAGTAGCACTGGCCTTCTACACCGCATTCACCACAGAGCCCCGATTGCCCAATGAACCGTGGCTGCATGAGAGCCTGGCCCACAGTATCCGCACGATCTGCTGGGGCTTCTTTATCTCCTCACTTTTCGGCGTTCCCCTCGGCATCATGTGCGGAACGTATCGCTTCTTCTCACGGCTTCAGGAGCCGTTCATCGAGTTCTTCCGCTATCTTCCGGCACCCGCCTTTGGAGCCCTTTGCGTGGCTATCTTGGGCATTGATGACGGGCCAAAAATCGCCGTCATTTTCATCGGCACCTTCTTCCAACAAGTGCTCGTTATCGCGAACACCGTTCGCAAAGTGGACCCCGCCTTGATCGAAGCCTCACAGACGCTCGGCGCATCAGGCTGGAAGCTCGTGCGTCGCGTCGTCATCCCCGCTTCCATCTCAGACATCTACACAGACATGCGCATCCTTTTAGGCTGGGCATGGACCTATCTCATCGTCGCAGAAATCGTCGGCACCATGTCCGGCATCACCTACTTTATCAATCAGCAGGCCCGCTACCGGAACTTCGATAACGTCTATGCGGCCATCATGATGATCGGCGTCATCGGCTTCTCATCCGATCTGCTCCTGGCTTGGATTGGACGCATCATCTTCCCTTGGAAGCGCAAAGCCCAGTCATCCAAATCAGCCCCATCCTGGTGGGCGAAGCTGCTTCCTAAAAAGACTTCACCCCAGCCTTCCCAAGCATGAGCGCGAAGGAATCCACTCTCCCTGACTACCGCGATCTCGCGCCGGAAGTGGCCACGCGCTTTGATCGCATCCGTCAACGCCCCGTCCTATTGAGCGTGCAGAATCTGGAGAAGAAGTTCGGCACGAACGGCTCCACGCACACCGTCTTCGATGGCATCACGCTGGACATTCATCGTCGTGAATTCATCTGCGTCATCGGCCCATCAGGTTGCGGGAAGTCCACCTTTATCCGCATTGTCGCCGGACTTGATGAAGCCACGGGCGGCCAAATATTGTTGGATGGCAAAGCCGTTACCGGCCCCGGTCATGATCGCGGCATGGTCTTTCAAGGCTACACCTTGTTCCCTTGGCTCACCGTGAAACGCAATGTCATGTTCGGTCTGGAAATGCGGGGCAAGGACAAGTTCACCGCTGAAAACGAAGCGCGTCAGTGGCTCGATATGGTGGGCCTTTCCAAGGTGGAGGACTCCTACCCGCATGAGCTTTCCGGCGGCATGAAACAACGCGTCGCCATCGCCCGCGCACTCGCCAATGAGCCACGCATCCTCATCATGGATGAGCCCTTTGCCGCGCTGGATGCCCAGACGCGCTGCCAGATGCAGAGCTATCTTTTGCAGATTTGGAAGAAGGTGGATGTCACCATTCTCTTCATCACGCATGACCTCGAAGAAGCCGCGTATCTGGCGGATCGCATCCTTGTGCTGGGCACCAATCCGGGTCGCGTCGTCGAGTTCATCGAGAACCCCGTGCCTCGTCCTCGGAGCCCTGATCAGTTTGTTGAGCCCGCTTATCTCTCACTGAAATTGCGTCTGGAAGAACTCATTCATCCGCCCGTCGAGGTGGAAGAGGACAAGCTGCCCATGATTAAACTCACGAATGCAGGCGATGATGTTGAGTAGTGCAAATCATGCATTCAAACCCTCTCGAATGGTATGTCTGTCATCAGCGAACCTCAGACCCGCGCCGCTTGCGACTTCAATCATCGGCTCAATATGCCGCAAACCTTGGCTCGTGATCCTAAGGCGGACGAAGCCGCGCTGCCCGCCTTGTTGGCTGAGGTGCAAGCCTGCGCGGATCGGCCACTGGCGCAGAGCCTGACCCTACCGGCGGGTGCGTATGCCAGCGATGCCTTCTACCGATGGGAAGAGAAGCATCTCTTGCGGGCCGGTTGGTTGAGCGTCACCCACGTCTCGCAAGTTGAGAAAGCCGGTGACTTCATTACGCTGGAACTGCTCGGTGAACCGCTCGTAGTGGTGCGTGATAAGGATCAACGCATTCGCGTTCTCTCCCGTTCCTGTCCTCATCGCGGCATGGACATCATGCCGCCGGGCTTCGGTCATGGGCCTGCGGAAGCGCGCGAAGGAGCATCAGGTGGCGGGCACACGAGGCTGTTTCTTTGCCCTTATCACTCATGGACTTTCGAGCTGGATGGCGGCCTGAAAGCCTGCCCTGAGATGCACGCGGCGGAGGGCTTTCATCGCAGCGAATGGGGCTTGCGAGAGTTTCGTTCGGAAGTCTGGAACGGCTTCATCCTGGTGAACTTGGATGGCGCTGCCTCACAAACGCCAGCCCAGCAATGGAGCGGCTTCAGCGACCATTTGGCCAAGTGGGCGGATCAGGACATGGTCATCGTGGATGCGCGCGAATGGGCATGCCCCTTCAACTGGAAAGTCATCGTCGAGAACTTCATGGAATCGTATCATCACGTCGGTGCGCATTCGCAGACCTTGCAGCCCATGATGCCTGCGCGTGATACTTGGACGGAAGAGGAGCGGGCCCATTACATTCGCTGCCATCTGCCTTATGGCGTGAAGGAACGCGAGGCCATCACCCAGGCACAAGCCGAGGGAAGGGAACGGGCGACTTTCCCCGTCATTCCCGGCTTGGATGAGCGGGACCGTTTTGAATGGGGACTGACGCTGGGCTATCCCAGTATGCTGCTCGCTTATGTGCCGGATTGCCTGATCTGGTATCGCATTCAACCCGAGGGTCCGCATCGGCATACATTGCTGACGATGTTGCTCGTGCCGCGTGCGACGACGCAATTACCGGACTTCGCGGAACGGCTGAAGTGTGGCACGGAAGCCAGCGTAAACTTTCATCTGGAAGACATGGAGATGTGTGTCGGCGTCCAGCGCAGTTATTACGCGAGCGGTTATCAACGAGGTCGGCTGAGTCATTTGGAGATGTCGATTTGGTTATTCCAACGTTATCTTGGAGCGCGTGCTCGCGGCTTGTTTCCTACGGAAGATCGTGCTGCTGCGGCCGGTCAACGCTGATGAGCACACCGTTTCCCATGCCTGATCTGGTGCGCTTGCCTGCGGGTGAATTCATGATGGGCGAGTCTGCGGATGACAAGTTCGCCAACGACACCGAGCGCCCGGCGCATCAGGTTTGCCTTGCGCAAGACATCGCGGTGGGCCGTTATCCCGTGACCGTGGATGAGTTCTGCGCCTTTCGACCTGAACATGCGGAGGGTGATGCTCCGATGCTGCCTGCGGTCAATGTCACCTGGCATGATGCCGTTGCTTACACTCAGTGGTTGAGTCATGAAACGGGCCATAAGTTCCGCTTATTAAGCGAAGCGGAGTGGGAATACGCGTGCCGTGCGGGTTCTGGCACGCCGTTTGCTTGTGGGAGCGAGATCAATACCGTATACGCCAACTTCCTCTACCATGAAAATGGCCGACGCATCGGTCTGGGACACCGCACGTCGGTTGGTTCTTACCCCGCGAACGGCTTCGGATTGTATGACCTGCACGGGAATGTCGGCGAGTGGGTGGCTGATGTCTGGCATCAAAGTTATGAAGCTGCGCCTGCGGACGGCAGTGCTTGGATGAACGGTGGCGAGCCTGCTCAGCGCGTAGTCCGCGGCGGTGCTTGGGACTATCTGCCGCGACTGTTGCGCAGCTCATGGCGTGATCATCTTCCAGCCTTTGCGCAACGCGATAACTTAGGTTTCCGAATCGCCACTAACGATCTAACCCCTCATATTCCCTGAACATGGAACTCCGATTATTTCAAAGCCTCTGGGGACACCAAGGCCCTCTCTCATCCGCCGTTGCTAATGCCGAGAGCTACGGCTTTGATGGCATCGAAGGACAGGCCCCGAGGACGGCAGGGGCGCGCGCAGATTTTTGTAGGGAGCTCAAAGCTGAGGATCTTCAGTTCATCGCGGAGATCACGACGGCAGGCAGTTATGTGCCGGAGAGTGGAGCCACGATGGAGACGCATCTCTCTTCTTTCATGCGGCAGGCGGATGCGGCGATGGAGCTTGATCCGCTGTTTCTCACGGTCGTCGGCGGTTGTGATGCGTGGCCTGTCTCGAAGAGCGTGGAATTCTTCGGCAGCATCATCGCCATCTCAGAACGCTTGGGAATCACGGCCAGTTTTGAAACGCATCGCAGTCGCTCCCTGTTCAACCCTTGGGTAACGCGGGACATCCTACTGCAACTACCCAAGCTTAAACTGACATGCGACTTCTCCCACTGGTGTGTAGTCGCGGAGCGCCTCGTGATGGACACCGAGCCGGAGGTGCTGGCCCTCTGCGCGAAGCATGCTCACCACATCCACGCGAGGGTCGGCTATGACCAGGGCCCGCAGGTTCCGCATCCCGCCGCGCCGGAATATCGCGCCGCCTTGGACGCGCATGACAGGTGGTGGTCCGCCATCTGGGATGCCCATTCCAGCCAGCAACGGGAGTTCACCACCATGACGCCGGAGTTCGGCCCGGATGGCTATTTGCACACGCTGCCTTACACCAAGGCACCTGTCGCTGACCTCGATAACATCAACCGCTGGATGGCTTATCGCCAGCGCGAGAACTTCGCGAAGCGGAGAGCTGCGATGATGCTCGTTGCGGCCTAATTGGATAAAGTGAGCATGAAGAGCTTGGAGTGCCGAGGTTGACATCAAAGCATCAAAATGTAAAAATGCTTTATGAGAACAACGCTGGATATTCCAGACCCTTTGTTTCGTGAACTCAAGGCTCAAGCCGCACGGCAAAGTCTGAAAATGAAAGACCTCCTCACGACTTATGTGGAGGCGGGGCTCTACGGCCATATAGGTTCAACGTCGCTGGCTAGTCCAAGCCGCAGTCCCTTGCCGCCAGCTCGACGCGCTACGGGCAAAACCATACCAGCGCTGAGGAACGCACAGATTCAGAAAATTCTCGACCAAGACGATGCCAAGCGGGCCCATTGATCTCCTGGACATCAACGTCTGGCTCGCTCTTGCAGATGAAAACCATGCCCATCACTTCAGAGCACGGCGTTACTGGGAGGAAGAAAGCTCGTCTCAGATAGCGTTCTGTCGTGTGAGCATGCTTGGCTTGCTACGTCTAGCCACGAACTCAAAAGTCATGCACGGCCAACCGTTTGCACCCTCTGAAATTTGGCAGGCCTATCGCAACTTTCGTTCTTTGCCGGAAGTGACGCTCATGGCTGATCCATCTGACTTGGAACTGCATTTCAGCACTCTGACAGAACCAGACCACTTCCCGAACCATCGGTGGACAGATGCTTATCTCGCAGCGCTATCACAGGCCACATCATCACGACTTGTCTCATTCGATTCGGATTTCAAGCATTTCAAAGGACTTCGATTCTTTCACTTGAAGCCCTAAGGTTTAGGCTCATCACGCACCCTCGCTCAGCGAATGGGAAGCATTACCTATATCCCTGGCACGACTTTGGAATACATCATGCGAACTGATTCCCGGCCATGCCACACGACCTCATCGAAACGCTTCTTTTTGAAGACCGCATTCCCGGTGGTGGCATGGGGTCGTGGAAACTGCGACGACATCACACGCTGCGGATCACGGCTCTCGAAGACGGGGCGAACGTCGGCCTCATGGCTTACAATGCGGATGCGCCGTTGGATCGGTTGAACCTTCCTGACACGCTCAAGGCCCAATACACGGCCAAGCTCACGCGCGGTCATGTCTTGATGAGTGATATGGGGCACGCGCTGCTCAGCATCACGGCGGACTCCGTCGGTTGGCATGATCCTTTGGGTGGTCATGGCCATACCGCGCTGGTGCGGAAGAAGTATGGCGAAGCCTCTTACCAGCAGCATCGCAATGACTGGTATCGCAATGCACACGACAACTTCCTCATTGAGCTGGGCAAGCATGGGTTAGGCAAACGTGACCTCGTGGCCAATGCGAATTTCTTTAGCCGATTGGACGTTGATGAGGCGGGCCTGATGAGCTTTCATGCTGGCAACTCGAAGGCCGGTGACACAGTTGATCTGCGGGCTGAGATGAACGTCCTCGTGGTGCTGAACACTTGCCAGCATCCGCTTGATCCGAATCCGGCTTATGCGCCGAAGCCCATCAAGCTCGCGGTGCTGAAGACGCCACCACCGGGTGCTGACGACCATTGTCGGAACCTTCGCGCGGAGAATCAACGCAGCTTCATCCTCACGGAACGCCTGTTCGCCGGACTTTGATTTGCCCTTCCATGAGCACTCTTGTTTACACTGAAAGCTCGCTTGATCCAGCCTATGCGGTCTATGATCACGTCCTGCCCGCAGGCGAAGGATGGATTCACGAAATCAAGCTCGGGCAAACGTTTCGTATCCTTGATCTTGAAGGCAATCAGGCCGTTGACACCTTATTCTATAACGCTCACGACCTCACGGATCGTTACAGCGCGCAGGATACGATTCGTGAACAGGGTGGCATTTATCTGACGACGGGCACGAAGCTCATGTCCAGTGAAGGCCATGTTTTGCTGACGATCACAGCGGACACTTGTGGTCGGCATGATACGATCGGCGGAGCCTGCGCTGCGGAGAGCAATCAAGTCCGATACGCCATCGAAAAGCGACCGATGCACAGTTGTCGTGACACCTTCCTGAAGACCATCGCGCACTCGGGACATGGCGTGACGAAGTGCGACATCACGCACAATATAAACTTCTTCATGAACGTGCCGGTGACTCCCGCCGGAGGGCTTTCCTTTGAAGACGGCGTTAGCGCGGGCGGCGCTTATGTGGAGATGCGTGCGGAGATGGATGTGCTGTGTCTTATCTCAAATTGCCCCCAGCTTAACAACCCCTGCAACGCCTACAACCCCACGCCTGTGCGGCTTCTGATATGGGACTGACGCTTGACTGGATCTACCTGATTTTAGCCGCCATCGCGGAAGCTCTATTCGGCATCGGCATGTATTATTCGCGAGGCTTCACGCAACTTTGGCCATCAGTGTGGGGAATCATTGCGGGCATCATCACCGCAGTATTACTCAACTACGCGATGAAGGGCCTACCGCTCGGTGTGGCCTTCGCGGTGTGGAGCGGATTGGCCGCTATCGGCACCGTCGTGTATGGCATGATCATGCTCGGTGAATCACGCAGTCCGTTGCAACTCGGCCTCATCGCGCTGGTGCTCATCGGCGTGATCGGTCTTAAATTAACTTCCTCAAATTGATGCCTCTCTTTGCCAAAGTCTTGATCGCTAATCGGGGTGAGATCGCCTGCCGGATCATCCGCACATTGAAGAAGCTCGGCGTGGGTTCGGTGGCTGTTTATTCAGAAGCGGATCGCGATGCGCCGCATGTGGCGATGGCAGATGAAGCCTATTTGCTCGGGCCTCCGCAAGTGGCGGCGAGCTATCTGAATCAAGCGCGACTGCTCGAAGTGGCGAAGCTCTCAGGTGCCAATGCCGTGCATCCCGGCTATGGATTGCTCAGTGAAAATGCGGCGTTTGCGGAAGCCTGTGAAGCCGCTGGTCTGGCCTTCATCGGCCCTACGCCGCAGCAGATGCGCTCCTTTGGTTTGAAGCACACGGCACGGGAACATGCCATCGCTTGCGGTGTGCCATTGGTGCCGGGAACGGGACTGCTGAAGACCGCTGAGGAAGCTTTGCATGAAGCGGCGCGTATTGGCTATCCCGTGATGCTGAAGAGCACGGCGGGCGGCGGCGGGATCGGCATGAGACGTTGTGATGATGCCGACTCTCTGCAAAGCGCTTATGCCTCCGTGGTGCGCCAGGGCACGGCGAGCTTCGGGGATGGAGGCGTGTTTCTGGAGAAGTTCGTGGTCAATGCGCGGCACATCGAAGTGCAGATTTTCGGTGATGGTAAAGGCGGCGTCATCGCCTTGGGCGAGCGCGATTGTTCAACGCAACGTCGCAATCAAAAGGTCATCGAAGAGACACCCGCGCCGAACCTCAGCGAGACCACGCGGCATCAGCTCTGGGATGCGGCGGTGCGGCTCGCGAAGTCTGTGAACTACCGTTCCGCAGGCACCGTGGAGTTTGTTTTCGATGCGGACTCTGGCGACTTCTTCTTCCTCGAAGTCAATACTCGCCTGCAAGTGGAGCACACCGTGACAGAAGAGGTGACGGGCTTTGATCTCGTAGAATGGATGATCCACATCGCAGCGGGAACCGAGCTTTGGTTGGAGCAGTTAAAGATCGAAAGGCAGGGCTGCGCGATCCAAGTCCGCGTCTATGCCGAAGACCCGAACAAGGACTTCCAGCCTTCCTGCGGGGTGCTCACGCATGTCAGTTTTCCGCCTGCGGTGCGCTGTGATGGCTGGATCAGCACGGGCTCTGAAGTGACGCCTTACTACGATCCGCTGCTGGCAAAAATCATCGTGCATGGAGCTGATCGTGCCGAGGCGATGGCGAAGATGACGGCGGCGCTGGAAGAGACGAAGCTGGCGGGCATCGAGACGAACCTCGAATACCTCCGGCAGATCATGAGGAGTGATGTCTTCACTGAGGGACGCATGACCACGCGGGCGCTAGGCACCTTTGCTTATGCGCCGCGCACCGTGGATGTGATGGCTTCGGGAACGATGACGACGGTGCAGGATTATCCCGGTCGCCTCGGCTATTGGGAAGTCGGCGTGCCGCCCTCAGGAGCGATGGATCCTCTGGCCTTTCGACTGGCCAATCGTCTGATCGGCAACGCCGATGACGCCGCCGGATTGGAGATCACTGTGAGTGGCCCGACGCTGCGCTTCAATGCGGAGACCTGGGTTTGTCTAACCGGCGCTATGATGCCCGCTGAGGTGGATGGTGAAACGCTGTCCTTCTGGACTCCTCGCTTGATCAGAGTGGGCCAGACGCTGAAAATCGGCGCTGCCAGTGGGCCTGGCTGTCGCGCTTATCTCGCCGTGAAAGGCGGCTTTGATGTGCCTTTGTATTTGGGCAGTCGTTCGACTTTTACCTTGGGGAATCTCGGAGGCCATGCAGGGCGGGCCTTGCGCGTCGGTGATGTGTTGCCTCTTGGATCAAGCAATGATGCGCCTGTGGCGTCCGCTTTGTCACCGTTATTACAACCACAGTATGATCATCTCTGGCGCATCGGCGTCCTCTATGGTCCCCATGGTTGCCCAGAGTTCTTTGCTCAAAGTGACATCGAAACGTTCTTCACGAGCGAGTGGGAAGTTCATTATAACTCCGCGCGCACGGGCGTCCGCTTGATCGGCCCGAAGCCTGAATGGGCGCGCTCTGACGGCGGCGAAGCAGGTCTGCATCCTTCCAATATTCACGACAATGCTTATGGCGTAGGCTCTGTGGACTTCACCGGAGACATGCCCATCTTGCTCGGCCCGGATGGACCCAGCCTCGGTGGTTTCGTTTGTCCAGCCGTGATCGTGCAAGCAGAACTGTGGAAGCTCGGTCAGTTACGACCCGGTGATAAAGTCCGCTTCTGCCGACTGAATGAAGCGCAAGCCCACAGCCTGGAACAAGCGCAGGAGGACGCGATTGAGACGCTGCTAACACCTTCATCTTCATCACCCGCTACGACTCTGGCGTCTGAGATTCCAACCACCAGCGCGGAGTTGCTCCGCATTCCCACGCAGCCTGACAGCCCGGAGATCGTCTATCGTCCGTCGGGTGATCGGTATCTATTGGTCGAGTTCGGCCCGCTTGTCTTGGACATCCAACTGCGTTTCTGGGGCCACGCGATTTACCTCGCGCTGCAAAAGAAGAAGGTGCGCGGCATCATTGATCTCACGCCCGGCATCCGCTCCCTCCAGATTCATTTTGATAGCCGCATCTTGTCATCGGCTGACGTGATTCAAATCGTCGAAGAGGCGCGTCGCAGTCTGCCTTCCGTGGAAGAGATCGAAGTGCCATCGCGCATCGTCCATCTGCCGCTCTCATGGGATGATCCTTCAACGCAAGAGGCCATCCGCAAATACACGCAGTCCGTGCGGCCTGACGCGCCGTGGTGTCCGAGCAACATCGAATTCATCCGCCGCATCAACGGCCTCGATTCCATCGAAGAGGTTCAGCGCATCGTCTTTGCCGCGAGCTACCTCGTGCTCGGTTTGGGTGATGTCTATCTGGGCGCACCAGTGGCCACGCCGCTGGATCCACGGCATCGCCTCGTCACGACCAAATACAATCCAGCGCGCACTTGGACGCCCGAGAATGCCGTGGGCATCGGCGGCGCTTACATGTGCATCTACGGCATGGAAGGCCCCGGTGGCTATCAGTTCGTCGGGCGCACGATTCAGATGTGGAATCGTCATCGTTCCACGCAAAGCTTCGAGCCCGGCAAGCCGTGGCTCTTGCGCTTCTTTGATCAGGTGCGGTTCTATCTCGTGAGTGCCGAGGAACTGCTCGAACTCCGCCGTGACTTTCCGCAAGGCCGATTCGTGCCGCGCATTGAGACCACCACCTTCCGCCTCAGCGATTATCATGCATTTCTCCAACGCGAAGCCGAGAGCATCAACACCTTCAAGGCTCAGCAGCAGCAAGCTTTCCATGAAGAGCGCCAGCGCTGGGAAGCGGACGGCCTTAATGTCGCGGCTTCAGCGGATGCCACAGTCATTGAAGAGACGGAGGAATACGTTATCCAAGACGGTCACGAAGCCATTCAAAGCCCCGTCAATGGAAGCCTCTGGAAGCTCCTCGTCGCTGAAGGTGATGTCGTCGAAAGCGGCCAAACCGTCGCGCTCGTTGAAGCCATGAAGATGGAGATCAATGTGCAGTCACCCGTCGCCGGTCGTGTGTCAGCCGTGCTGGGTCGCGAAGGTCAGTCAGTCTCACCAGGGCAGAACTTGATGGCGATTGAGTTGTAGGTAGCGGTTGGGGACGCGCGCGTCCCGCGTCCCGCGTGCTGTGTTCACGCAGCGAACAGCCATGCCTGCACATACAGACAAGGACGCCAACGCGTCCTTCAACTGGGGACCGGCCAGTCCCCACCCGCTCTCCCTCATGCGCACCGAACTGGTGTGGGACGGGAAATACGACGAATACGGACGCCGCCGTGAGGTGGACATCGCCGCGTGGTCGCTGCCCATGCAGAAGATCGAGACCGTGGACGAGCCACGCCAGCGCGCCGAAGCGGAGGGCCAGATGGACTTGTTTGAAAAACAGCTCGGTGGCAGAAAGCGCGATGACTTCCGTAACCGCCTCATCTGGGGCGACAACAAGCTGGTCATGGCCAGCCTCCTGAAGGAGTTCAAAGGCAAGGTTGATCTCATCTACATTGATCCGCCCTTCGACGTGGGCGCGGACTTCACGATGGATGTGCCCATCGGTGACGGGAAGGAGACCGTCGAGAAGGATCAATCCACGCTGGAGATGGTGGCCTACCGTGACATGTGGGGCAAAGGCACTGACTCGTATCTGCACATGATGTATGAGCGGCTGACTCTGATGCGCGAACTTTTATCTGAGACGGGCAGCATTTATGTGCATTGCGATTGGCGCGTGAACTCAATGCTTCGTGTTATTCTCGACGAAATCTTCTCGGATACTGCATACAACAACGAGATTGCTTGGAACTACAGTGGATGGAACAAAAAATTAAAACGTGGCTATGAGAAGCGTCACGACAGCTTGCTCTTTTACAGCAAAGGGAATTCTCCTTCTTTTAACTCATTCTTCGAGCAGTGGGAATCCAAGGAAGAGTATGTGAAACGTAGAAAACAGAAGGTGCTGTTTGATGAGAATAATCGTGAGTATGTTCTGTCCGATGCTGGAGGCGGAACCCGAGTTAAGCGTTACCTGGACGAAGCCATTTCTGATGGGGTTGTCGTAGATGATGTGTGGTCTTTAGATAAGATCAATAATTCGGCTGGCGAATCAGTTTTTTACGCGACTCAAAAGCCAGAGGCGTTGCTCGAACGCATCATCAAAGCCAGCAGCAATGAAGGCGATCTCGTTGCCGACTTCTTCTGCGGCAGCGGCACGACTGGCGCAGTCGCGGAACGTCTTGGCCGTCGCTGGATCATGTCCGATCTCGGACGCTTCGCCATCCACACAAGCCGGAAGCGTTTGATCGAGTTGCAACGCAAGCTGCATGACGGCGGGCAGACGTATCGCGCCTTCGATGTCTATAACCTCGGGCGCTACGAGCGCCAGTGGTGGCAGAAGGATCGGCTGAAAGGCGCGGAGGAGGAACATCGGCGCTTGGTGCTGGAGTTCTTCAAGAGCGAGGTGCTCACCTCCCCGTCGAACCCGCTCTTGCATGGCCGGAAGGCGGGAGCCTTCTGCCATGTGGATGGGATTGATGGTGTCTTCACGCGAGTCGAAGCCCGTGCCGTGGCCGAGGCGGTGAGCGCTGCGGGAGGACGCGAGGTGTATTGCCTGGCGTGGAAGTTCGAGATGGAGCTGCGCACCTACACGCTCGCGCTCGAAGCCGAGCTGGGAGTGCGCATGAAGCTGGTGCCCATCCCGCGCGAGATCATGGAGAAGAATCGCAAGTCCCCGCCGCCCTTCCTGGAGATGGCCGTGCTGGAAGCGGAAGTGGTTATTCGCAATGTAGTTCCGCCTTCAGGCGGAAAGTCAGCATCGAGTCCGCCTAAAGGCGGAACTACAATGCGCGTCGTGGACGTAAAGCTGATGAAGTTCCTGCCCTCGCTCTCCGAAGTTCCTGGGAAGGAACTGGAGGCGCTGAAGGAACGTGCGGTGAAGAGCGGCATGGACTTCATTGATTTCTGGGCCGTGGATTTCGACTGGCATCCAGACAAGCCTTTCAACCATCACTGGCAGGACTATCGCACACGGAAGGATCGCAGTCTGAAAACCGTGAGCGCTGCCGGACACGTCTATGATAAGCGCGGCAAGCACATCCTCTGCGTGAAGGTCGTGGATGTCTTTGGCTGCGATACGAGCATCACGCTGGAGGTGGAGGTATGAGCGAAGAACTCACCATCAAGAAGGAATCGCTGGAACCTCTCTTCGCCGCATGGGAAGAACCGACGAAACACCGCGTGCGCGCCGAAAGCGGAGTAGGTGCGGATGAACGCCAGGGCCGCAGACCGAGCCACATCGGCATCGCGCAGAACCTCCGCGCGGAAGTGAAGATGTGGCGGGAGTCGTTCTACCCTGGTGCGAGTGATACCTCACGCTATCTGCTGAATCATTGGTTTGGCCGTGCGCATAGCGTCGGCGGAAATGAGTTCCGCTATTACTTCTGCCAGCGGGAGGCGGTGGAGACTATGGTGTATCTGAAGGAGGTGCGTGGCGTGGATTGCCTGTCGCAACTCATCGCCGAGTTTGGCGGTGCTCATGCGGAGACTGCCGCGCTCGGCGTTACGGAGGAAGAGGACGCATGGACGCGCTTCGCCTTCAAGATGGCGACCGGCTCCGGCAAGACGAAGGTGATGAGCCTTGCCATTGTTTGGAGCTACTTCCATGCGCTACGCGAAAGCGACTCGCCGATGGCGCGGCACTTCGTCGTGGTAGCGCCGAATCTGACGGTGTTTGAGCGCTTGAAGGAAGACTTCAAACCGGAGGGTGGCGGGCCGGACATCTTTGACCATGATCCCCTCATCCCCGTGGAATGGCGCGGTGACTGGAATCTCACTACCGTGCTGCAAGACGAGGCCAGCGGCGCGAGCACGGGTGGCACGCTTTACCTGACGAACATTCACCGCCTCTTCGACAACACGCGCGAGCGGAAGAGCGGTGAGATGCACGACTGGATGGGGCCGAGTGTAAGCAAGGCCAAGGCGCTCGACACGAGCGCTGCGCTGCGTGAGCGCATCACGGGTCATCAGCGCGTGATGGTGCTGAACGATGAAGCGCATCACGTCTGGGACCCCGACTCCGCGTGGAATGAGGCGATCAAGTATCTCCACGATACGATCCGCAAACGCACGAATGGTGGCCTCGTGGCGCAGCTCGGTTTCTCCGCCACGCCGAAGGACAACAAGGCGAACTACTTCAAGCACATCGTCTGCGACACGCCACTCGGCGAGGCCGTGGATGCAGGGATTGTGAAGACGCCGATCATTGGCCGCGCTGGGAAGCTGGTGGAGCAGGCCACGGACAACGCGGCCTGGAAGTATGAGATGCACATCAAGCTCGGCTATGAGCGCTGGCTGAAGAGCCGTGATGAATGGCTCAAGAGCGGGAAGAAGCCGCTGCTCTTCATCATGTGCGAGGACACGAAAGCCGCCGATGAAATCACCGCGCGGCTCAATGGCGACACCGTCTTCAAGGAACTGAACGGCCGCACGATCAACCTGCACACAAACCTCAAGGGCAAGATCAAGAAGATCGGCAAAGGCGCAGAGGCGCGCGAGGAGTTTGTGGAGAGCGACAAGGACATCAGCGATGAAGACCTGAAAGTGCTGCGCAAACTGAGCCGGGAACTGGATGGAAACAACAGCCAGTATTTCTGCATCGTGAGCGTGCTGATGCTTCGTGAAGGCTGGGACGTGAAGAACGTGACGACCATCGTGCCACTGCGCGCCTATAGCAGCAAGGCAGGCATCTTGCCCGAGCAAACACTGGGCCGTGGTCTGCGACGCATGACGCCACCGGGGCAGGCGAATGAAGTTGTGGCCGTGATCGAGCATGAAGCCTTTGCCCGTCTGTATCGTGATGAGCTCGCCCAAGAAGGCTTGAACATCGAAATGGTGGATGTCGAGCAGATGCCGACTACGACTATTTCCATTTATCCTGATACGGCAAAGAAGGATTCGGAAACGTTGGACATAGCCATCCCCCGACTCACGGCAGCGAATCAAACGCTGCCTGTCCTGGGGCCGATCACGCTGGCAGAAGTTCAGACTTCATTCAGTAGTTACAAGCCACTGCCCATCGGCGAGCACGGACCAACTGAGGTGCAATATGAGGGGAGGCATCTCATCACGGGTGAAGTCGTAGAGCACATGAAAGTAAGTCTGTCGCTGCTGGAGTCAGGCTATGGCGCGATCTCGTTCTTTGAACAGGAACTCGAACACATCTGCAAGGTGCGCGGCACTCATCAGGTGCTCGGGCCGCTGATCGAGAAGTTCCTAGAGGTGATGATCTTTGGCAAAGCCGTCTCACTTTTTGATCAGGATGTGATCAAACGTCTGGCGGATAGTGATGTGCGCGAACATGTGCGGGCGATATTTGTCCCGTTGATCCGCGCGAAGACAGTGCAGACGCAAATGCGCAGAGCAGAGGCATCGCCAGTGATGCTGTCCTCATGGAAAGCATATCAAGTAACCACCAGTGAACGCCGCCCGGTGCGGCAGGCGGGACGCACTATCTTCAATCTAGTGCCCTGCAACCGCACGCTGGAGTCGGCCTTTACCGAACTTGCTGACAAGGCCACAGATGTCGCCACGTTTGCCAAGAACGGCGGGCCGCAATGCTTGCGCATTGACTACCTCTCAGACGGAATGCGTCTGGCCTTCTACACGCCGGATTTTTTTGTGCGCACCACGCCGGATCAGTATTACCTCATCGAGACTAAGGGCCAGGTGGACAAGGACGTGCCCATCAAAGCGCGTGCCGCCGTGGAATGGTGCAAGGCCGCCTCCACCAAGCAGGCGAAGTGGGAATACGTCTTCGTGCCCGAAGGCGTCTTTCAGCGCTTCCAAGGCCACACCATAACGGAGCTGGTGCGCATGTGCGCCCCGTCGCTCAATGACCTCATCAACGAGCAGAAGTTTCAAGAAGATCTGCCATTGTTCGCCGCACATGGCTTGCTGGAAGCCAAGGCGGTAGAGACGCAAGCAATCGTTGATGACACGCTGCTTGCGGCGCTCCCTGAACGTCTGCGCAAGGCTGCGGATGAAGCCATCTCGCTCTACCGTTTCTTTGAGAAAAAGCAGGGCGTGAACTACGCGCCCGTGTTCACGGCGTTGCTCGGAGTCGTTGATGAAGCGGCGAAGAGTCTGCTTTTGCAAAAGCTCACCAAACACATGCCGAATAACATGGTGGCGCAGCGCGATTGGTTTGATCCTTACCTCGCGAGCGTGGATGCGAAGACGCATCGGCACTATCAAGAGATGAGTCGGAACCTGAAGAAGACGCTGGTTTTCAAGACCGGCGTGTCACCGCTGGGCCTGCTGCGCAGCGTGCTCGACTACGCACTGCACGACAATGCGAAGCTCACGGGCGTGTTCGAGGACATCAAAACGGAGTTTCATTTCGCTGATGCGAAGACGCTGTTGAGCGAGGTGAAGTTGATCAATGACTTCCGCAACACGCGGGTGGCGCATCAGGAGAAGCCGTTGACCCAACCCGCTGAGGCGAAGGCGGCGCTGGTGCAGTGGGTGCAGGGATTGAATCGCCTATGGCAGACTGGGAAATCATAATCTATTAGGTTTCAAAACCGACCCAAGGAAGGAGCCTCTTTCTTCATCGCTGCATAGAGAATCCCGCGCAGTGCCGAAAGCGTCCTACGCGCATGAAGCGAGTCACGGCAGATGGCCTTGATCGTCCATCCTCCTGCAATCAATGGGCCAGCTCCAAGATAAACTGAGTCATTCCCCAAGGCTTCAATCTCCGCATGAGGAAAGGGGAACGCGCCCAGCACGAAGCAGCCGAGGTAATGAGCGTTCTCAAAAGTCGCATTCAATCCGCTCAGTGATTCATCTTTGGGATTCAATGTGTAACGCTCCCGAGCCACCACCTTGCTGCCAAAGATGACATCGGTGTCCCAGCAAAGCTCGTCGTAAAGAAATGCTTCACCGCTGGCTACACGACCCGGCGAGAGCCATTCAAAGAAGATCAACGAGCCGCCTTCAGCCACGCGGATGGTATTGCGCTGATGATAGCGCGCCCCGGCATGAGGAATGAATGGCTCCGGATAGAACTCAAGGAAGGCTCCGGTCTCGACACGTAGCTCCTGCTTCACGCGGGCGTCTGCGCCATTACGTGACCGATAGACACGACCTGAACTTGGAGTCGTGAGCACTAGGCTGGCATCGGCTTCGACGGTGACCTTGAGATCAATTTCATCATCATCAAAGATGCCCGCTGTGGGGTTCACTATGTTCACGACTAGCGCTCCTGCATCGTGATGCGGCTTGCTCAGATGCAGCGGGGCCCGGAAGGACTGCTCGCGCAGATAGCTCTCGCCATTGGTGCCGAGGGAGCAGGTGAGATGCAGGTGGCCTTTCATGGTCGCGGAAGAGGGGCACCGCGAAGACGTGAAGGCGCGAAGTTAAGATTTAAAGGCTTCATGCTTCGCGTCCTCGCGCCTTCGCGGTTAAACAAAGAGATACTCGAGCTTGAGCCAGCCGATCAACTCGTCCTTGCCCTTGCTGGACTTGAGATCCGCGAAGATGACGGGGCGCTCACCGCGCTGCTTCTTCGCATCGCGCGCCATGAGGTCGAGATCAGCGCCGACATAGGGTGCGAGTTCGGTTTTGTTGATGAGCAGCAAGTCGCTCGTGCGGATGGCGGGGCCACCTTTGCGTGGGATCTTATCGCCTTCCGCAACGTCGATCACATAGATGTAGGCATCGACGAGTTCAGGTGAGAACGTCGCGGAGAGATTGTCGCCGCCGCTTTCGATGAGGATGAGCTTCAGATCAGGATGACGTTTTTCCAACTCAATGACCGCCGCCATGTTCATGCTGGTGTCATCACGGATGGCCGTGTGCGGACAGCCTCCAGTCTCGACGCCGATGACGCGATCCGCTGGCAGCACGTTTTGGCGAAGCAGGAACTCGGCATCTTCGCGGGTGTAGATGTCGTTCGTGATGACGGCCAGTGAATACTCGTCCTTGAGCCATTGCGAGAGGCGAAGGACGCACATGGTTTTGCCGGAGCCGACGGGGCCGCCGACGCCGATGCGAATGGGTCTGGTATTGCTCATGTTAGGAGATGAAAAGTCGTTCGTTCGCGCGGGCGTGTCGCATGGAGGCGATCTCCAGCAGTGGATTAAACCAACCGATGCGTTCGGGCGGCTGCGTGACTGCGGCTTCGAGATGCGGTGACAAAGCAAGCATCGCGCCACGAATCATGAGCTGGCACTTTTCCTGTCCCATGCGCACGAGTTTCATCGCAGACGTGGCATAGCCGCTGACCGTCTGTTGGGCGAAGGCGCAGGCTGCTGCGGTGACCGGAAGCTGCCGGAGTTCCAACGCGCAAACGATGAGGTGATGGCAGGGTGCCTCGGAGTTCGCGTAGTCCTCCAGCAACGGCGCAGGATCGAGCTTCCGAATCAGCGAGAGACGACGCGAGCCGAGTTGTCGGCTCGCATTGCGCAGTTCAGCCGCGAGTTTCCAGGCGTCGAGTTCGTCATCAAGTGCGCGCAACGCCTGTAAATCCGCCGCAGCGGCAGCGGCATGAGCTTTCGCAAGGAAGGGGAGTTCAAAGGCGCGAAGGCTGGGCAGAATCTGCTGATGAAGAAACTTCTCTACATCCTCCGGCTTCTTCACCAGACCACGCTGAGTCAGCTCCTCAAGCCCCATCGAATGCGCATAAGCTCCCGAAGGAAACTGCGAATCATTCACCTGCAAGAGCCAAGGAAGCCAGTGTGGCACAGGCTTCCAGCCTGTGGGTAGATCAGGCTTCCAGCCTGATGCTTTGGAGTCGGATGCAGACGAGACGTCTGCACCACTCACAGGCGGGACGCCTATGCTACGACTATCATCAGGAAGCATGAGGCATCACTTTCAAAGGGTTAAACACGACGCTCACTTCTTCATGAGGCCAGCCCTCGCGCTCGAGCAATTGAGCAATGGCCGGATCATGCGTGATGCGAATGAAGCCGTCCACGATCTGCACCGGAAAGTGAAGATTGCCGACTTTCCAGCCCACGAGCGCGGCAAAGTTTAGCTCGCCAATCGAGAGTTGATAAACCAACTCCGGCTCCTGCCAGATGACATAATCCACCAGCTCCGTTTGATGGAAAACACAGCCATGAGTGAGGCGTGATTCGAGATCAAATCCAAACTCCGTTCCGTCTTCAGCCAAGGCTCGCCAGCGACGTTTCAGGAACAGTCGGCGCTCAGCGATGAGCTTGATTTGTTCGCCATCAGGACGCAGCGAGCGCTCCGCGACCATACGATTAATGAGATGCATGGACGAGCTTAGAACAAGAAATACCGCTGCGCCATCGGCAGCACGCTTGCTGGTTCGCAGCGCAGTTCACGACCATCAGCTTTCACCGTGTAGGTCTCGGGATCGACTTCGATTTTCGGCAGTGCGTCATTCCATTTCATGTGCGTCTTGCCGATGTTGCGGCAGTTGCGGACGGAGCTCAGTCTTTTGCCGAGGCCGAGTTGCTTCACGATGCCTTGTTCAAGGGACACGGCGCTCACGAAGGTGAGCGAGGTGCTGAACTTCGCGCGACCATGCGCGGCGAACTGCGGGCGATAGAACGTCGGCTGCGGCGTGGGAATGCTGGCGTTCGGATCGCCCATGTTCGCCATCGCGATGAGGCCGCCTTTGAGAATGACTTCCGGTTTGACGCCGAAGAACGCGGGCTTCCACACGACGAGGTCGGCGAGCTTACCGATTTCGATGCTGCCCACTTCATGCGAGATACCGTGCGCGATGGCGGGATTGAGCGTGTATTTGGCCACGTAGCGCAAGGCGCGGAAGTTGTCAGCGGCCTGATGGGACGGGCCTTCCAGCTTGCCGAATTGCGTCTTCATCTTGTGCGCTGTTTGCCAGGTGCGCGTGATGACTTCGCCGATGCGACCCATCGCTTGGCTGTCGCTGGACATCATGGAGATGGCTCCGAGATCATGCAGCATGTCTTCCGCAGCGATGGTTTCAGGACGGATGCGGGACTCGGCGAAGGCCACGTCTTCAGGAATTTTTGAATCGAGATGATGGCAGACCATGAGCATGTCGAGATGCTCATCGATCGTGTTCACGGTATAAGGCCGCGTCGGATTCGTGGAGGATGGCAGCACGTTGTTTTCACCGCAAACGCGAATGATGTCCGGCGCGTGACCGCCGCCTGCGCCTTCTGAATGGAACGTGTGAATGGTGCGTCCTTTGAAGGCTTTGAGCGTGGCTTCGAGAAAGCCTGCTTCATTGAGCGTGTCCGTATGAATGGCCACCTGCACATCAAGTTCATCCGCGACGCTCAAGCAAGTATCGATGGCCGCTGGCGTCGTGCCCCAGTCTTCATGGAGCTTCAGGCCGATGGCTCCGGCGATGACTTGCTCACGCAAAGGCGGCATCGTCGAGCAGTTACCTTTGCCGAGAAAACCGATGTTCATCGGATACTCATCCGCCGCTTCCAACATGCGGTGCATGTTCCAGATGCCAGGCGTGCAAGTGGTCGCGTAAGTGCCATGCGTGGGGCCCGTGCCGCCGCCCAGCATGGTGGTCACGCCGCTGGCGAGCGCGTGCTCGATCTGCTGCGGACAGATGAAATGGATGTGAGTGTCAATGCCGCCCGCCGTGATGATGCAGCCTTCTCCGGCGATGACTTCTGTGCCCGCGCCGATGACCATATCCACGCCGTCTTGCAGCAAGGGATTGCCTGCATGACCGATGCCGACGATGCGGCCGTGCTTGATGCCGATGTCCGCTTTGATGATGCCTTGCACCGCGTCGATGATGAGCGCGTTCGTGATGACGAGATCAAGGCAATCCGCGTCCAGTGCGAGCGGTGACTGCGCCATGCCATCGCGGATGACCTTGCCGCCGCCGAACTTCACTTCGTTACCGTAGCCACCGCGTTCGGCGATGAGATCGCGCTCGACTTCGATGAACAGTTCCGTGTCAGCGAGCCGCACTTGATCGCCCACCGTGGGGCCGAACATGCTGGCGTGTTGTTTGCGGGTGATGCGCATGGGATGGAAAGATGAATTTTTAACCGCGAAGGCGCGAGGGTTTTGAAAGGGTTAGTCTTTAGGCTGAGAGGAGTGATGGAAGATGACACGCTTGATGCCTTCTTTGATGAGCGGGACGTTGAAGTTGATGAGAAAGCCGAGCGAGTGACCGCTCAGTTTTAGATAAGTCATCAACTGTGCTTGATGGACAGGCAGCAGATTTTCTATCGCTTTGAGTTCTAAAACGATCTGGTTCTGCACGATCATGTCGAGGCGCAAACCGGCATCCAGCTTTAGACCTTTGTATTGAATTGGAAGCGATACCTGCCGCTCAAAGCCGATGCCTTGGCGACTGAATTCATGCGCCAGACAGACTTCATAGACAGACTCCAGTAACCCTGGACCCAACTCTTTATGAACCTGAAACACCGCCCCTACAACCTTTGCCCCCAGAGCCTCCGTATACTCATCCAACCTTCGCGCCTTCGCGTCTTCGCGGTGTAATCGAAACGTATTCACGGCAGCGGGCCATCGACGAGGTTATTCAGGCCATACATCTCGCGCTTGCCAGCGAAGGCTACGAGGTTGACTTCCCGCATGTCGCCGGGTTCAAAGCGCACCGCTGTGCCCGCAGGAATATCGAGACGGAAGCCTAGCGAAGCTGCGCGATCAAAGGACAGCGCAGCATTGACCTCATAGAAGTGGAAGTGACTGCCCACCTGAATGGGACGATCGCCCGTGTTCGAGACAACGAGCGTCTTCGTGGCCAAACCGACGTTGGCATAAAGATCGCCACTGGCGGAGAGAATGTATTCACCTGGGATCATTAGAATAAGGGGTAACCGCGAAGGCGCGAGGACTCGAAGGAAGGAACTGAAATAAGAAAACTTCGCGACCTCGCATCTTCGCGGTTGATTTCATCTTACAGGGTTATGAACGGTGACGAGCTTCGTGCCATCGGGGAATGTGGCCTCGGCTTGCACTTCATGAATCATCTCCGCGACGCCTTCCATGACCTCTTCGCGTTTGATGATCGTCGTGCCGTAGCTCATCAGATCAGCGACGGAACGGCCATCGCGGGCTCCTTCGAAGATCTCCGCAGTGATGAGCGCGACGGCTTCGGGATAGTTCAATTTCAGGCCTCGGTCACGACGACGGCGCGCAAGATCTGCGGCCACCACGACCATAAGCTTCTCCTGTTCACGCGGGGAAAGGTGCATGTGATTGGGCGTGGTTCAGGTTCAAGCAAAACGCGCCATACAGAGCACTAGGCCCGTGATGGCAACCGCGACGCCCGCATAACGCACGGCCTTAGATGAATGCAGCGTCATCATCTGAGCGGCCCCGACCCCGAGAAGAACGGCGCTCATCGTGCCCAAACCCAAGCCGAGGCCGAGGATCGTGTTCGACATCTCCACGCCGTGCGCGTTCCCGTGCCAGAAACCGATCACGGTGGCAATGCTAAAGCAGATCATCGAACCAGCCTTTTGATGAGCGATCAACAAAGCCCCGACGCCGAAAACAGATAAGGCCAGACCTTGCTCAAGCATCGGCACTGATAATCCAGCCTTGCCTACGATGAAGCCCAGCGCGAGCGCTCCCATAAACAACGCCGAAAGCATCGTGCCCAGCCGCTTGCCCATCAGATAAGCCAGCGCCCCAATGGCGAGCGCCACCATGAGATGATCCAGACCGGTGAAAGGATGCGTCACCGCCGACATGAAACTCTCCGTATCGAACTCATCCACTTCCTGCGGAGGATGATAGTGACCCGGATGCGCATGAGCGGCCAAAGTGCCGCAAAGCGTGAGGACAGGCGCGAGCTTGAAGGCGGAGAGGGTGCGTGATCTCATGGAAATGAATGCTGGTAATGGATAAGCAAGGAACAGGCCAAAAGGGAACCTCTTGGAGGGATTGTCCACTTTGCAGAATTAAAGGCAAAAGCGGTGCTTATGTCTAGGATTGCCTGTTTAAAGCACGCAGTTAATTCACAAACAGGGGCCTTCTCCCCAATTTAAATTACGCTTGTTTCAGTTGATGCATGGGCACACGGTTAAGGTTTAGAAATATGTCTCATCAACTTCATAACATTCACGCTGGAACGCAGGTCGTTATCCTGATTCCGGCGAGAGGAACGAATAATGCCATCGTGCATCCTCGCGGCGCTGTCGGTGTGGTGACACGCACCCCTTGTGGCGCAGAGTTACATTTTCTTGTGCGCTTTCCAGATGGTTTTGAGGCTTCTTTGCTACGTGAAGAATTGGAGGTGCTGAAGCATTTCAAAGATCGTCTGATCAGCGCCACGGGCTCACAGAATTTCGATCTCGAATCTTGTGTCATGTATCGCTGCGTCATCGGCTCTCGTGCTTACGGTCTTGAAACGGAAGATTCAGATACTGATTTGCGCGGGATCTACCTCGCTCCCGCGGATCTTCAGTGGTCGCTTTATGGTGCTCCTGAGCAGTTCGAGGATAACGCCGCCCAGAGCTGTTACTGGGAGCTTCAGAAGTTTCTCACCATGGCTCTCAAGGCGAACCCAAACATCCTTGAGTGCCTGTATTCACCCCTCGTGGATAAGCTGACGCCAGTTGGCGAGGAATTGCTCGCGATACGGGACAGCTTCCTTTCTCAGATGATCTTCCAGACTTTCAATGGTTATGCCATGAGTCAGTTCAAGAAGATCGAGCAGGATCGTCGGAACCAAGGCCAGATTCGATGGAAACACGCCATGCATCTTCTCCGTCTGCTCATCAGCGGAGCGGGGGCCTTGAGAGAGGGACGGGTTCCAGTGCGCGTCGAGGCACATCGAGATCGGCTGCTTGCCTTGAAGCGCGGTGAAATTTCATGGGAAGAGGTCGAAGCTTGGCGGCAGGTCTTACACCTGGACTTTGAGAAGGCTCTGCAAGCAACCAAGTTGCCGGAGAGACCGGACTATGAGGCGGCGAATGAGTTCCTAATCAAAGCGAGACGGCTAGCTGCGAAAGAATGAGTGTTACCCGAAGCACTGACCCATCATGAACATGATCACTCATTCAAAATGGCGGAAACTCTGGCAATCGGTGGATGCGACCGGAGATGTCCAAGTATGGTATCAGCGCTTGATGAGCGCATGGTCGGAACCTCAACGCCATTATCATACGCTTCAACATCTGGAGGACTGCTTGAACGAGTTCAGCGTTGTTCATGATCACGCAGAAGATGCTGCCAACATTGAGTTGGCCCTCTGGTTTCATGATGTTGTTTATGATCCGAAAGCACCGGACAATGAAGAGCGCAGTGCGGAAGTCGCCGTCCAATGCCTCTCCGAAGCCGGGGTGTCGGTCGATAGGTTGAACAAAATTGAGCGGCTTGTGTTGGCAACCAAGACTCATGACTCCAGCGTGGATGTGGATGCGCCACTACTCATGGATATTGATCTGGCGATTCTTGGTCAAACCAGCGAGCGCTTTCGGCAATACGAGAGGGAGATCAGACAGGAGTATGCCTGGGTTCCTGAACCTATTTTCAGGGAGAAACGTGCAGCTATTCTTCAGATGTTTCTTGATCGTCCCGTGATCTTCCAGACGGTCTCCTTTAGATCTAGATATGAAGAGCAGGCGAGAGAAAACTTGTTCTCATCCATACGACTTCTTAATACGAATCATGACCATTGACCCACGCCTCCATCGCATCACGGCTGCACAGCCTTATCCCTTGCTGTTCGCCACCATCAGTGGAGCGCATCTCTATGGCTTCCCCTCGCCGGACTCAGACTTTGATCTGCGCGGGGTTCATGTATTGCCGCTTGAGAAGATCGTGGGGCTGGATGTCTCTGACGAGACCGTTCAGGACGAACGCTTCATCGAAGGACTGGAGATGGACATCGTGAGCCATGATATTAAGAAATTCTTCGGCATGCTGTTGAAGAAGAATGGCTATGTTTTGGAGCAGTTGTTCTCGCCGCTGGTGGTCTTGGGAACGACGGAACACGCAGAATTGAAGGACCTCGCGAAAGGGTGCATTACCCGCCATCACTCGCATCATTACTTTGGATTTTCAGAGACGCAGTGGGAGCTGTTCCTTAAGGAGTCGCCGCGTCGGGTGAAGCCCTTGCTGTATGTCTATCGCGTTCTTCTCACTGGCATCTGGCTCATGCGCACGGGTGTGATTGAGGCGAACCTCGTAACTTTGAACGAGTCTTTTAAGCTTCCTTATTTACCAGAACTCATTTCACGAAAACTCGCTGGGCCAGAGCAATCCACTTTGGACGATGCAGACATTGCTTTTCATCAGAGTGAATATGATCGCTTAAGGGCTGAACTACAGTCCGCGTTTGAGGCCAGCCAGTTGATTGAATTGCCGAGCGATCAAACCAGAGCAGCACTCAATGACTTGCTGGTGCGTGTTCGACTGAAAGGTCTTTGAAGATCCTACACCGTCAGATACTTCTTGATCACTTCTTCACTCAAGTCAGACATGGGCCCGGAGGCGGCGACGGCTCCGCGCTCGAGAATGGCAAAGGTGTCTCCGAGTTCCTTGCAGAAATCGAGATATTGTTCAACGAGGAGGATGCTCATTTGGCCTTCGGCGCGGAGCATTTTGATAGCGTCACCGATCTGATCAATGATGTTGGGTTGGATGCCTTCGGTGGGTTCGTCGAGGATGAGGAGCTTGGGCTCGGTAAGCAAGGCACGGGCGATGGCGAGCTGTTGCTGCTGACCACCGCTCAACATGCCGCCTTTGCGGGGAAGGAACTCTTTAAGAATCGGGAAGAGGGTAAAAACGCGGTCGAGCAAGCCTTTGATCTTGCCTTTGGTGCCACGGGCGACGGGGCCGATGTAGAGGTTCTCTTCAACAGTAAGATGCGGGAAGACATCGCGTCCCTGCGGGACGTAGCCAAGGCCGAGTCGGGCGCGTTCTTCGGCTCGGAGGCTGTTGAGTTCGTGGCCGACGAAGTTGATGTGGCCGCTTTGCGTGGCCATGAGACCGACGATGGAGCGGAGAGTGGAGGTCTTGCCGACTCCGTTGCGGCCCATGAGGCAGAAGACGGATTTCTCCGGCACGTCGAAGTCGATGCCGCGCAGGATGCGACTGCCGCCGATGGAGGCGTGGAGTCCGCGAAGTTCTAATGTATTACTCATAGGAAAGAGAGTG
The DNA here is from genome assembly GCA_025361865.1 of Phragmitibacter sp. GTDB lineage: Bacteria > Verrucomicrobiota > Verrucomicrobiia > Verrucomicrobiales > Verrucomicrobiaceae > JANYJH01. The sequence continues at coordinate 14,608 of JANYJH010000418.1, read as the reverse complement.
TTTAACCGCGAAGGCGCGAGGACGCGAAGGGCTGAGAGTTAAGGTAATGGTAAAAGATTGGATTAAGAAAAATCTTCGCGACCTCGCGCCTTCGCGGTGAAATTTCTAAACGGTCTTGGCTTTGCGGCCGAGATAGACTTCGACGACTTTTTCATTGCTCTGCACATAGTCCACGGAGCCTTCACAAAGGACGGAGCCCTGATGCAAAACGGTGACGCGACCGTTCTTGGAAATCTGGCGGACGAAGGTCATGTCATGCTCGATGACGACGATGGTGTGCTTGCCTGCCAGCGAGAGAAGCAGCTCACCCGTGCGGTGTGTTTCTTCATCCGTCATGCCAGCAGCGGGCTCATCCACAAGGAGGAGCTTTGCGTTTTGAGCCAAGAGCATTCCGATCTCCAACCATTGCTTCTGACCGTGGGCGAGGGCTCCGGCTTTCCACTGGGCCTTCTCGGTGAGCTTGATGATCTCCAGCACTTCTTCAATGCGCTGTTTCTGCTCCGGTTTGATGCGGGTGAAGATGCTGTTCCAGACGCCGCGTGATCCACCGAGGCTGAGGTAGAGGTTCTCGAAAACAGTGTGGTCGGTATAGACGGTGGGCGTCTGAAATTTCCGACCGATACCGAGTCGGTAAATCTCATACTCGTTCATGGGAAGCAGGTCATTGTTCTCGAAGTTCAAAGTGCCCGTGTCCGGTTTCGTTCGGCCTGTGATGAGATCGAGGAAGCTGGTCTTGCCGGCCCCATTCGGCCCGATGACCGTGCGAAGCTCTCCCGTTTCGAGGTAGAAAGAGAGGTTATTGATGGCTTTGAAGCCTGAGAAGGATTTATTCAAACCTTCAGCGGAGAGGAGGAACTTGTTCATTCTGCGGAAGTGGGTTTGGTGGTGAGCTCGGCGGTGGCTTCTTCTTCCTCCGGCGAAGGCTTGCGATGGTGTCGCCAGTGGTTCCAATAGTGATGTAACTGGGTGGGCAGACCGACGATTCCCTTCGGCATAAAGAGCACGATGAGGATGAACATGGTGCCCATCAGGAGCGGCCAGAGATCAGGGAAGGCGCGCGTGGCGTAGCTCTTCAAGGCGTTCACGCTGATGGCTCCGATGACGGGCCCGACCAAGGTCCCACGGCCTCCCACGGCGACCCAGACGACGGCTTCGAGGGACTTCTCAGTAGTCATTTCGCTGGGATTGATGATGCCGACCTGAGGCACATAGAGGGCTCCACCGAGAGCGGCGATGACGCCACTGAGAACGAAGACGAACAGCTTGTAGTTGGCCGCTGCATAACCGGAGAAGAGCACGCGGTTTTCACTGTCGCGCACGGCTCGTTGGATGAGGCCGAACTTGGTCTTGGTGAGCCAACGGCAAAGGGCATAGACGCCGAGCAGGAGCACGGCGGTGGCGATGAACAAACCACGTTTCGTTCCGGGGCTGCGCACATCGTAGCCAAGGACGAAGCGGAAGTCCGTGAAGCCGTTGTTACCACCCATCGTCATGTCATTGCGGAAGAACATAAGCGCCGCTCCGTAGGTGAGCGCTTGGGTAAGGATGGAGAAGTAAACGCCTTTGATACGGGAACGGAAGGCCAAGTAACCGAACACGGATGAGAGCAAACCGGGCAGTAGCACGACCATCAATGCGGCGAACGGGAAGTAGTAGAAAGGCTTCCAAAAGCTGGGCAACTGCGTGTGACCGAGGAACACCATGAAGTCCGGGAGATCGCTTTTATATTGGCCCATCTTGCCGATCATGAGCAGGAGATACATGCCGAACATGTAACCGCCGAGGCTGAAGAACAGGGCTTGGCCAAGACTGAGCAAACCGGTGTAGCCCCATAGTAGATCCACCGAAATGGCGAGGATCGCGTAGCACAGATACTTACCCCAGGTGTTCAGCGTGAAGTGATCTATGATTCCGAAGGCATCCGCCAAGGGGAGCAGGATCACGAGGAGGAAGGCGACAGCGGCGAACCAGAGGCTTTCGCGTTTATGAAGGGGTTGGGTCATAAGAGTGGAAGTGGGGTGAGAATGACAGATGTGTCATTGATCGGAACTAGGACTCCAAGCTGCGGCTCTTCGTGACAAAGAGACCCTGCGGTTTCCATTGGAGGAACAGGATAATGGCACCGAGCACGAGGATTTTTCCGAGCACGGGATTGCCAAGAATCTGTTGCAGCGATTGATCCACAATACCGATGCCCAGCGCGCTGATCACGGTGCCGATGATGTTCCCCACACCGCCCACCACGACGGTCATGAAGCTGTCCACGATGTAGCTTTGACCAAGGCTGGGGCCAACGTTTCCGACTTGGGAAAGGAACGCTCCAGCGAGTCCTGCCAAGCCGCTGCCGAAGCCGAAAGTGAGCATGTTCACGCGCTCCGTGCGCACGCCCATACAGGCGGCCATGTCCCGCTTCTGCATGACGGCGCGAATGAGAAGACCCAGCGGTGTCTTGTTCAGCACCAGCCAAGTCAGCACGATGATGAGCACGGCGAATACGATCACGAACACGCGGTTCCAACCGAAGAGGATGTCATTCACCGTCCAGTTACCGGAGAGCCAGGAAGGGCTGTCCACTTGGACATTGTTGGAGCCGAAGGTGAGGCGGAAGAGCTGCTGAAGCAGGAGCGATACACCCCAAGTCGCGAGCAGTGATTCCAGCGGACGTGAGTAGAGGAAGCGGATGACGCAGCGTTCCAGAGCAACACCGACGAGTGCGGCCATGATAAAGCTGAAGGGCAGCGCGAGGATGAAGTAGGCATCGTAAGCTGCGCCTGTGGCATGGAAGCCGGGGATCGAGAAGCTGAATCCGAAGGGGGAGATGGCCAAGCCGGGGCCGAAGATGCACTGCACCACATAAGTCGTGTAAGCACCGACCACGAGTAGTTCGCCGTGAGCCATATTGATGACGCCCATCAGGCCGAAGGTGATGGCGAGACCAATGGCGACTACGAGCAAGATGGAACCGAGCGATAAACCACGGAACATGGTCCCGATGGTGTTCACGAAAGTGACGTGACTGGCGATCTGACTCAAAGCAGTATCGGCAGCTTTGGCGAGATCGGCCTGGCCTTCCTTCGTGGCTGAAGTGACGGTCGCTTTTAGCGCGTCTTGGCTGGGGATCGATCCGAGGTTTCCAAGTTCGACGCAAGCAGCGATGCGTTGCTTCATCTCGCCTGTTTTCAAGGTGATGAGCGCGATGGACTCATGAATGGTGCGTTTGACCAACGGGTCTTGTTCCAGCGTAAGGCGGGCTTCCAGAGCGGGGAGCTTTGCGGGGTTCTGTTCATTCGCGACACTTTGCACGGCGCGGATGCGAAGCTTCACATCAGGATCGGCCAAGGCAGCCATGTCGTTCACGTCCTTAATGGCTTTGCGCAGACTGGCGTCGGTTTCAGCGCTTTCGAGCAGACTGAATTTTAAAGATATAGGCTTACCATCTGGTCCGGTAAGAGGTGTGCCATCAATCACTTTGATGGCAGCTTGGAGGCCTTGGGCGTCCTTGGTTTCCACTAACGTAACGGGAATCTTTTTGCCGTCAGGGGCCTTGTAAAGAAAGATGTTTCCTTCTCTCCAGAGAGCAAGGATCTGAGCCGCGTAAGGGCCGCCAGTGACGGAAAGACTGCGAATGAGCTTCGTCTGTTCTGCACTGTCAGTGCTGGTGAGCGCTTGGTCAATGGTGGCGCGGATGCTGGCTTGAGCGGCATCTGGGGCAGTGGCTCCACGCATGTTTCCCACGGCGGTGAGAAGAAGAAACGAACAGGCAAAACGGGTCAATGAGATCATACGTGCGATGGATTTCGTATCTTGACAAGCACCTCTCATGCCAGTGATGTTTACTGGCTTCTGAGAGAATTACCCCCGCAGACCTGCTTAACCTCCCAGTAAAGCTTTAACGGTCTGCGGGGGAACTTCAGTCCCTACTAAGAACGAAGAATTTTATCACTTCGCCTTGAAGGTGCCCTTCAGGAAGGGTTCACCATAGACGTTGTCGAAGGTCTTTAGAATCTTGAACTGGCCGTCCGCTTTCGTTTCACCGATGAAGACGTTCTTGGTTACGTGGTGATTCTTTTGGGTGGTCACCGTGCCGCCAGGGCCATCGAAGCTGATACCGGACTCAAGAGCCGCAGTCACTTTATCCACATCGAAGGAACCTGCCTTTTCCACGGCTGCTTTCCAAAGGTAAACGCCGTCATAGCTGAGAACCATAGGGGAGCAGGTTACGCGGCCTTCTTTGACGATGCCGGGAACGGTGGACTTGGCGAGCCAAGCTTGGAAATTAGCCAAGAACTTCTCGTTCGCAGGGGACTTGATGGACTGGAAGTAGGTCCAGCAGCCGAGCTGACCGACGAGCTGCTTGGCGGGAAGGCCACGGAACTCATCTTCGGAAATGGAGAAGCTGACGACGGGGCAGCTTTCAGCGGTGAGGCCGGCAGCAGCGTATTCCTTGAAGAAAGGAACGTTGGTGTCGCCGTTCAGCGTGCTAACTACAGCAGCGTTGCCGCCTGCGCTGAATTGCTTGATTTCAGCGATGATCTGCTGGTAGTCGGTGTGGCTGAAGGGGGTGTATTTACCAGCAGCGATGATCTTGCCCGTTTCGTCTTTCTTGAAGCCGCCACCGATGTTTTCGAGAGGCACGCCTTTGCTCAAGAGATACTCAAGGAGCACGAGGTTGGTGGTCTGTGGATAGACGTAGTCAGTGCCGAGGAGGTAGAACTTCTTCACGCCTTGGGCGAGGAGGTAGTCGATAGCAGGTGTGGCCTGCTGACCTACGGCTTCAGCGGTGTAGAAGATATTCGGGGAAAGTTCCTCACCTTCATACTGAACTGGGTAGAAGAGGAGGCCCTTCTTTTCTTCAAATACAGGAAGCACAGATTTACGGCTTACTGAAGTCCAACAACCGAAGGTAACGGCGGTCTTGTCCTGTTCGAGAAGCTGCTTGGCTTTCTCCGCGAAGAGAGGCCAGTTGGAAGCACCGTCAACGACGACGGGCTCGATCATTTTGCCGAGAACACCACCCTTGGCGTTGATCTCATCAAAGGTGAAAAGGAGGATGTCGCGCAGTGAGGTTTCGCTGATGGCCATCGTGCCGCTCAGGGAATGGAGGACGCCTACTTTGACTGTGTCAGCAGCGTGAAGGCTGGTAGTGGCGAGCAGACCTGCTGCTGCGAAGAGAGAGGTTTTAACAAGGCTTCTGAGTTTCATATTGAAGAATGCGGGTGGTGGTGTATGAGGCTCTCCGGCCTTTTGAGGGGCCGGAGAGCGTAATTAGGTCAGGAAGAGAACTTCTGAATTAGAAGCTCACGCCGAGTGTCGCGGAACCGGTAACGAAGTCTTCCGTTGGGTTCACGATCACGCTGCCGTTGGTGTGGTAGTAAGTAACACCCACGCCAAAGCTGACGTGCTTCGAGAGAGGCACGGAAGCGGTGAGGCCGACGGAAACGTAGCCGAAGCCAGCTTTGCCGCCGTGGAAGTTGTCAGTGTCAGCTGTTGCAGCGATAGGCACGCTGAAGTCAACTGGGCCGACCTTAAAGCCAGGAGCAATACCGAGCTGGGTCACAAGACCTGTGGAGAGAGGGATACCATCTGCCACGCGGCCGTGAAGAGCGAGCCAAGGATTGAGGCCGTAGAATCCTGTGTAGGACACTTTGCCGTCAATGATGTGCTCAGTCTGGCTGGCGTAGTTCCAGGAGCCGTAGCCGAGTTGGAACTTCGTCTTGCCCATCGTGTAGTAGAGACCGACGTTCACATCCACTTCTTGGATGCGATTGCCGATGCTCGACTGAGCGAGGTCATTGATGTCCCACCAAGTGTTGAAGTAAGCCTGAAGACCGCCTCCGAGGTTGAAGTCCAACTCAAGGTTTGGGTGGATGAGTGAATCCTTCCATGAATTGCCTGCAGCCCAGATGTCCTGGCCCCAAGATACAAAGTGGGTGTCATAAGTGACGGACAAGCTGCCCGTGACGAATGGTTCCTCTGGGGGAGCCACTGTGACTGGTGCTTTGGCCGATGTCGTTCCAGCGAAGGACATTGCCGGTGCGACGAGTGCCGCTGCAGCAAGGATCCACAGATTTTTTCTGAGTCCGCGTGTATTGATTTTCATCATGTTGTTTATTCTTGGTTGTTGTCGTTGTTGTTGAGCAATCTTGTGATTGCGACTTGCTCTGAATAGCAGCGTAGATGCCAATAATTAATGTATTGTTTATAAGTGTATTAACGGTGCTGATTTGACCTGAATGAGCATTAGTTCTCATGCTTGGTTTCCCCATCTGCATGAACTTGTGGCACTTGTGCTGGCGTCGCTTGGAAGCTGTGCCATTCTAGGATATGGCTGAAATCATAGCCCACCGTGGAGCTTCGCAGGATGCACCGGAGAATACTCTGGCTGCATTCCGGCTCGCTTGGGAACAAGGTGCTACTGGAGTGGAGTTGGATGTCCGCCTCTCAAAAGAAGGTTGTATCATGGTGATTCATGATGAGGACCTGCGTCGCACGGCAGGCTCAGTGGACATGGTAAAGCTCCGAACAGCCAAGGCTCTCCAACAACTGGACGCGGGGTCATGGAAGTCCGCGCGATGGAGTGGTGAGAAGATTCCGTTACTCGAAGAGGTCCTAGCCACCGTGCCAGCAGATCTGCGTGTTTACATTGAGATCAAGACAGGCATGGAGATCCTTCCTGAACTCGAACGTGTTTTGGAAGCGAGCCCGCTCACACCCGAACAGATGGTGCTGATCGGTTTCGATTACGAGGTGATGCTGGCCATCAAACAGCAACTTCCCTGCGCTGTCGGTTGGACCATTGACCGTCCCTGGAAGTCACCACGATGGGAGAAGATTTTTGAAAAGACGATCAGCGCTTCATTTGATGCGCTCAATATCTCGCATGAATGGGCTTTGGATGGAGAGATGATCCAATCTGTTCATGATGCGGGCCTGAAGCTGAATGTCTGGACTGTAGATGATGGCCGAAGAGCGCGGCAGTTCATCAATGCGGGCGTGGATGGCATTATGACGAATGCACCAGGGTCGATCCTCCGTTATCTAGAGGAGAACCCATGAGAAATACCCTGGCCCTTACCCTGATCACTGCGGCGCTGATTTGCGGTTGCAAGAAAGCACCACCAACCTCAGAAGCGACACCGAAGAAGAGCAGCCGCCCGCAGATCTTCGTAACGAACTATCCGCTGGCCTACTTCGCGGAGCGTATCGGCTCGACAGAAGTCGATGTCGTGTTCCCCGCACCGAAGGATCAAGACCCGGCGTTCTGGCAACCGAATGACGCCCAAATAGCGGCGTTTCAGCAGGCGGATATGATCCTCATGAACGGCGCGACTTACTCGAAGTGGGCGGAGAAGGTGACCTTGCCAGAGAGCCGTATGGTTGACACTTCTTCCGGCTTCCATGACCGCTTCATTGAGATCAAGGATGCAGTCACTCACAGCCACGGGAAGGATGGAACGCACTCTCACAACGGCACCGCCTTCACGACGTGGCTCGACTTTGATCAAGCACTCTCCCAAGCCGATGCCATCTGCGCGGCCTTACAAAAGCTCAAGCCGGAGAGCATCGAGATGTTCGCGTTGAACTTCGATTTGCTGAAGCGTGAACTGTTGGAGTTGGATGCCAGAATGCAGACCGTTGGGAAGAAACTGGCGGATCAGCCCATGATGGCGTCACATCCCATTTATCAATACTGGGCGCGACGCTACCATATCAATCTCAAGCATGTGCTCTGGGAGCCGGAAGAGGTGCCGACGGAAGCGCAGATGGACGACTTGAAGAAGATCATCGCCACGCATCCTGCCAAGTGGTTCGTCTGGGAGGGAGAGCCCGCGAAAGAATCCGTGGAAAAGATCAAAGCGCTGAACTTGAGCAGCGTGGTTTTCGACCCCTGCGCGAACGTGCCCGACAAAGGCACTTGGCTGGATGTGATGAAGGAGAATGTGAAAGCGATGGAGGCAGTGGAGTAGAATCGAGAGCGTCTGTCCATCAAGCCCTCGCCCTTACATCCTGCCTTGCCGCATGGCCACTAGCTGCCTGGAAATGAGCGATGCCCACTGCCAAGGCATCCGCCGCATCGGCTGGTGGTGTCTCGCGAAGTCGAAGCATCGAGCGGATCATGAAGGCGACCTGCGTCTTATCTGCGCCACCGCGACCGACGGCGGCTTGTTTCACTTCGCGCGGAGCGTAGTCGTAGATGGGCAGGCCGTGTTCAGCGGCGGCGATGAGGACGGCTCCGCGCACGCTGCCGAGCACGATCGCAGTCTTATAACTCTGCACGAAGATGGTGCTCTCGATGGCGCATTCTGTGGGCCGATGCTCCTTGATGAGATCAGAGAGACGCTCCCGAATGGCCACGAGGCAGCCGGATTGCAGTAGCTTCGTCGGATTCTCGATGACTCCATAAGTCACTGCCGTGATGGTCTTGCCGCTTTGTTCCAGAATCGCGTAGCCTGTCTTTCGCAAGGCCGGATCAACGGCGAGCACGCGCAGCGGAACTGAAGGAGCGGGGGGCATCAGCGCTTCTTCTTGGTGCGCTTGATCTTGAAGAGCGCGTCTGCGGAGAACCAGCCGGAGCCCGTGATGAGCAGGGTGAACGAGATGAATAGGTAGAGCATGGCCGTCTCCGCAGCGGTGTATTCGCCGAGCCGATTCGCGGCCAACAGCGCGCCTAAAACAAGCGGGATGAAGATGAAGGCGAAGAAGCGCGTGAGGAATCCCAGAAGCCAACTCACGGTCACGGAGATGCCGATGGTCGCGGTGATGATGGCCAGAGGATCATGATAAGGAAGTGAAGCCTTCGTGATCAACGCGGGTAAATCCCACGGTTGTTGATGCCAGAGGAAGCGCCAGCCGGAAACGGCCTGCTGCCAGGTGTGGAGGTAAAGCAGAACCAAAGCACTGCCGATGCGGAGCGGAATGGTGCCCACCCATTGCCCACTGGGGCTGCTTCCACCGCGCTGATCATTGTTTGAGTAGTCGAACATAGTGCGTCAGAGTTAGAGGTCGCCGGAGAATTCTACGATGTCACCTTGCTCAAGAATCAGAGTATCTTCCTCGCCGCTCGTATTCGCATAGAACTTACGTGCGCCGTTGTGCGTGAGGTAGATCGCACGTCCGATACTGCGCGCATCCCGTCCACCAACGTATGGCAGGGTATGGACCACATCCAATCCGTCAAACCACTGGATCAGGCCCGGTTTACGCACGGCCCCGAGGATGGTGACCAAAGGCACATCTTCGATCTGCTTCAGATGCACCGTGATGATGCTCTCTCCCTGCTGTCTGCGGAAGGCTCCTTCGAGCTGACGCACCGCTTGCAGCGCGGTCAGACCGCCGACTTGGACCTTGCCTGCTTTGCCAAGGTCTAGCCGTCCGTTCTTATCCACCATGAGCGTCTTGCTGAAGAACTTGCTCGGAGAGCGGAGGCCGTGATAAGCGGTCAATTGCAAGGTGTGACCGTAGCCGAGAAGGCTGTTCACATTGTAATCGGCATGAGGGTCTTCAGATGATGCGGAATCACTGGAGCCCGTGAACGGAATGTGGACTTTAGGCAGATGAACCGAGGGCATCTTCGGCATCATGCCGCAGTTGGAAAACGTGCTGGTAATCGTGACCAGCAGAAAGGAACGGAGGAGAAGGCGGCTTATCATAGACTCAACCTCATCATGGGGAGACAGCCGCGACTGACAAGCGGAACTGTCTGACTGTTACCAAGTTGCGGCTTGGAGCTTTTGACAGCCTTCGTAAGCCAACTCGTCTGCCATTTCTGGCTCATAGCGGCTGATTTCATAAGCGAGCATTTGCAGCTTCACCTCTTCATCCGCAGCGGCTCTTTGGCTGCCTGTGCTGCGGGTGCGGCTCTGGACGATGAAGGCCAGTGTAGCGGCTATATCCTCAGTGTTTTCTAGTTGTGCAGTCATGGTTCTGAGTGAGGTTAATTCTTGATGTCTTCTGCAAGAGCCACTTTGCCTTCGCCCAAGGCCCTATATTTTTTCCGCTCCAGCGCTCCCTTTTCGAAGAGCTGGTTGATGGCGTTGTTGAGCAGGAATTTCATCACGTCCTGGGGGTTCCCACCGCCATACGTGCCTTCAATGGCTAGGTCTTCCAGATACCCCGCCATCTGGCGCGTGAGCGAGACGCTCATGCTGACCATTTCAGAAGTGTTGGAGGGGCGAGCCATGAGATGATGGGGTAATAACCCCGTATTAACCCTATTATTATCCACCTTGACGAACGGTCAAGGTTTGAGTCGCATTATTATGGCGTTTTATCAGGGATAATACCCGACTGCTCCATCCCGCCTGCCTGCCCTTATAATTACAAGGCTTTCTGTTTTCAGTTAGCCTTTCAAGGCTCTCTGGCTTCCAAGAAGAAGGCTGATAAGCCGCGTTTCTTAGCCAGTGCCGGACCCTCCACAGGCCCCAAGATCAAGAGCGCCGTGGCCCAGCCATCCGCGATGAAACACGAATCCGCGATGACGCTGACAGATGGGAGCTGATGCGTCACGGGCTTTCCTGTGCGGGCATCCAGGACGTGCGGGTATCGTTTGCCCTCGTATTCAAAGAACTGGCGATAGGTTCCTGAGGTGGCGAGGGCCTGATCCGTAAGCGGCATCGCAGCGACGGTCCTTCCTTGGACTTCATCGGGTTCTTGAATGCCCACTCTCCACGGCAAACCTTCCGCGTTATAACCGTGAGCCGTGAACTCACCTGAGTTCAGCAGGAAGTTTTCAATGCCGCGAGCGAGAAGCCGGCGCTTGATGTCGTCCCCCGCATAGCCTTCCACCAAGGCGGACACGTTGATCTGAAGTTCGGCGTCCGTCTTTCTGAGTGCGGGCGGATTCATTTGAAACTCCAGCTTCCGCCAGCCGCAGTGCGCTTTAGTCATGGCGAGAGCTTCATCTGAAGGCGGCGTCTTCACGCGGCCTTTCGCTCCGAAGCCCCATAGATCCAGGAGCGGCGCGCAAGTCACATCAAAGGCTCCGTCCGTCGCTCCGCTGATTTCTTGCGCGAACTTCACAACCTCGACCAACTCTTGAGGCACGGATTGCCAGTTCGTATTTCGGGAATCGTTGAACTGGGAGACGGGGGAGTTCGGACGCCAGTTCGTGAAGATCGCCTCCAGTTCATCCATGCGGTTTTGAATGAGATCCTGCGCTTCGTTTTTGCTTAGTTTCGAGTCAATAAACGTGGCCTCCCAAGCGGTGCCCATTGCTTTGCCGGAGACCTTCAGAAGGGCAGGGGAGCGCTTGCAGTCAGCCAGTATCAGCGCGAAAGAAACTGCGAGAAGCCACTTCATAAAGTTCAGTGGCCACGGAGCATCGGCAGTAAGACCGCGATCAAAACGAAGCCCAGTGCCCAGGCATCCTTTTTGCCAAAGCAATCCGCCTCGCCCGTGTAGCGAACGAACTTCAGCAGCGCGCCCGTCGGGCATCCATATCGGCAGTAGGCCATAGGCATGAACAACGAGGCCAGCAGACCCACGACAGCGATGACGACGGCGCTCGTTCCCGCTACTCGGATGAGCCACGCATCGAAGGCTTCTAGGCCATTGATGTCCACCTTCAGCCCGAGTATGCCGATGACCAGCACCATCAGCAGCAGCGCTGCGGGGATCTTCTCCAGCCAGTTGCCCAAGGTCGTAGGAACCTTGATCTGCCAGGGCAAACGATGCGCCACCCACTGCTGCAAGGCTCCATGAGGGCAATAGTGATGGCAGTAGAATTGGCGTCGAAAGAATAGTGGCACCGCAAGCGCGAACGCCGCCAGTAAAACGAGAGAGGGTGCGTTTTGCCAAGGCAGCCCGTGCTTGGCCCAGCCCACGAGAAGGCCCTGAGAAAGCAAGGCCCCGCAATACAGGCCCGCATAGCCAATGAGCAGGCTTTGATGCAACCAGCGCGCCCATGACCGACCGCGCAACGAAGTGAATGTCATGATCAGCGACACGACGATGACGGCCAGCAGCCCCCAGTCAGCAGCCTTCGGAAGATAAGCACTTAGCAAACTCTTCTTCGGCGGAGCTATCAACGTCTTAGCCCGCTTCTTCAAGCCTTGCGCCACCGCGTAACTGGTCTGCGTGGCCCCCGAAACGCCTTCCACGCCCGCCTTGTCAAAGTCGAGGCCGGCGAGGCTCTCCACGGTCATGCCGTTGAAGCTTTTGAGATAAAATTGATCCCCCGTCACATAGCCGACATACTCGGGCGTATCGAAGCTCTTTCGCAAATCCAACGCCTGTAACTTGAAGCCATCAGCACTCAAAATGAACAAGCAATCCGATGGCCCGCGATACCCAATCACGCTGTCTGCGCTAGGTGCCGTGCGGCCAGCCTGGGCGATGACTTTCCCTGTGCTGTCCTTTACCGCCAGCAAGCCGTGCTTTTGTGGAAGCGGGTCCAGCGTCCGCGCATCAGGGACCAAGGCGCGAACTTCCTTGATCGTGATCTCCTGGGGAAACCGCAGAGAAGGCGCGTGCTGACCTAATCTTCTGAGCACACCTTCCGTGATGGCCGCGCTGGTCAAGGTGGCCCCGCTCACCGCATCCACTTTGGGCGGCTCATCCATCGCGCCGAGTTTAAGCTTCTTGAACGCCTGAAAAAATGACCCGCTCGCTGTGATTTTTTTGACGTGCTCTGGCGTGTCCTCACTCCGCAACAGCTTCACTCCTACGACGCGCGCTTTGACATCGAAAACGATCAAGGAATTCGTCGGTCCCGCATAGCCGATGATGTCGTCAGACAACGGCGAAGTCTCCGCGATGAAGCCCTCAGTTTCACCGTCTTTATCTAGCACCCGTTGCAGGCCATTCTCCGGCTGTACGTCACCCAACGAAGCCGCCTCCGGCAGGAACTTCCTCACCTCCTCAAGGCTATGCGGCGCGTGACTCTGAGCCGCCAACCAAACGTGCTGCCGATGCAGCAGCCACGCGATGAGCACCAGCACTCCCGCACGGTAGGCGCGGAGGAGGATGGGCTTGAAGAAGGAGGTTTTCATTCCACAAGCCCTCGGGCATTTTTGATTACGCAATCCGCTCCAGCAACCAACCGAGTAGCTCGCTAATCTTCACGCGGTGCTGCTGCTGGGAGTCGCGTTCACGAACGGTGACGGTGTCCAGAAGCTCAGGGCCTTTTTCACCGAGGGTATCGAAGTCGATGGTCACGCCGAAGGGGGTGCCGGCTTCGTCCTGACGGGCATAGCGGCGGCCAATGCTGGCGGTCTCGTCGTAGAAGCAGTTCATGTGCTTTTTGAGCAAGGCATAGACTTCGCGGGTCTTGCCGACGATCTCCGGCTTGTTCTTCACGAGCGGGAAGACGCCGACCTTGATCGGTGCGATGCGCGGATGAATGTGCATGACGGTGATGACTTCCTTCTTGCCCTTGTCATCCACCTTCTCGGTCTCGTCGAAAGCGTTAGCGAGCACGGCCAAAGCGAGACGATCCAGACCGGCGGACGGCTCGATGACGTGCGGCACGTAGTTGCCTTTGAAGAGACGATCAAACCAGGTGCGCACCTCGGCTTCGGTCATCGGCGCGCCTTTGGTCTTCGCGTTTTCTTCGGCGAGGCGCTTCTGGATGAAGGCTTCCTTTTGCTCATCGCTGAGCTTGGCCACGGCGGCCTTGAGTTCGTCATCAAAGAACTCCTGCGGCTTGCCGCTGTGCTTCTGATGCTGGCCCAAATCGAAGTCGCCACGCGCGGCGATGCCTTCGAGTTCATCGGTGCCGAAGGGGAACTTGAACAAGATGTCAACGCAAGCGCGGGCATAGTGAGCGAGGTCTTCCTTGGGCTGCTCGAAGTAGTCCAGAACATCCGTGCCGAGGCCGATGCTGGCGTAAAACTTCGTGCGCTGCTCGACCCAATAACGATGCCACATTTCCCAGCCCCAATTCGGCTGCGGCTCGCTGAGGTCAGCGCCCTTGCTCCATTGGGCGACGTTGCCGTGAATGATCTCGACCGCTTCATCCGGCTTGATGAAGAACTCGAGTTCCATCTGTTCAAACTCGCGACTGCGGAACGTGAAGTTCTTCGGCGTGACTTCATTGCGGAAAGCTTTGCCGATCTGGCAGATGCCGAAGGGAACCTTCACGCGGGAGGAATCGAGGACGTTCTTGAACTGCGCGAAGATGGCCTGCGCCGTTTCAGGACGAAGATAGGCGACATCAGCCTCCGTGGCGGTCGGGCCGACGTAGGTCTTGAGCATGAGGTTGAAAGGGCGCGCCTCGTTCAGCAAGCCGCCGGATTCTGGATGGAAGTCCACGGAGCCTTCAACGACGTTGATTTTCTCTTCGCCAACAAGCACGATCTCTTCCGGCTTGCCAGCGGCTTCACCAGCATTTTGAGCCACGAGCTGACGGACGCGTTTACGGAAGCTCTCGATGTGCTCGCCTGCTTTCATGAGCACGGTGAGCTTGCGATCAAGCTTCCAGCCAGTGGGCGAATGAGCGCTGGTGAATTGCATGACGGTGCCGCTCTGTGGTTCCACATGATCAGCGCGCACGCGCTTGTTCGTGAGCGTGCACTCGCGCATCATGTCAGCGAAGGTCGCCGTATGACCGGAGGCTTCCCAGATCTTGGGATGCATGATGATGGTCGCATCGAGGCCGACGACATCTTCA
>JANYJH010000375.1 GCA_025361865.1 Phragmitibacter sp. | reverse complement strand
CACCCTGCGGCCCTTAATTCTGAGAATCTTTCACAACGGGCAGAAGCATCGCCCCGCCGCGTTCAGTCCATTCGCGTTTAGCCCCTTTGCGTTCAGCACATTCACGTTCAGCCCATTCTAATTTCACGATGTCATCTGGTTTCATGACCCACAGTGCGGCTAGTGCCGCCACCACCAGTGCGTCCAGCAAATCAGCATTTTCAATGAATTGCTGCTCCTTACCTCCGCTTATCTCATCAACAAATAGGTCAAGTTCAAATTGGGTCCATAGCTCGCAAAGTCCCTTCAGAAATGCTTCTCGCACTTTTTTCTGCTCCGCGGAATTATGCTTCCCGGTGATGCTGGTTTTATAGCACCACCTATAGGCCTCATTGACACCGACCGGCTGGCTGGGAAAGCTCCCGTCTTTTTCCTTCAACCACCTCCATATAGCGAATGCTGGATGCGTCTCGACAATCCAATGTCCCGACCAAGTCGATGGACGAGCAAATAATAGTCGGTAGTCGCTCTCTGTGAGCTGGCGATCAAATGGACCGACTCTGGGAAGCCCAAAGAGATTCCGGGTGACTGTCCAGTGCTGACACCCAGCGTAACCCTGAACAGAGATCCCCTTGATCCCCTTAGGCAACTCTTTCTTTAACTCCTTCTCGATGGGTCTCTCAGTGAAATCTCCTTCCTGCTCTTCGGCATCAAGGGAGTCTGGAAATTGGGGGCCGGTCAGTGGGGCATCCCAAGAAATCAATACATTCTTATGCTCCTTTTTCCAAGAGCTGAGTTGTTCACGCAATTTTAGATGCGATAAGGTGCAAAATTTTAGCTCCGACAAGGTTTCGCCCGTCACAATGACTTGGACAACTCCAGCCTCCTTGCTTGTGCTCGGTGCGGGGTCGATTCCAACGCATAAAATTTCTTCCATGTGGCACTCGTAGCTATCAACGCAAGCCCCGCAAGCTCAATCATTCATCTTTACAGTCGCAAAGTCCACGCGTTAGCCACCGCGCTTGAAACGCTGATAAAAGGGGAGAGACGAACTTCCTTTCCTGCCACCCTCTTCGGTGAAGCAAAGTAGCCATCATCGCTCCGCGTGATGAGCGAGAGATTGGGCCGAAGCGGTCAGTGCTTCATACGGACATCGGGTGCTCGGTGAATGCCCCAGTCCGACCCACGACTTATCCACATGTTGTGCACATTTTAAGACTGGCCACCATATTTAGTGGTCAGCCGAATTCGCTCTTGCTGAAAGGCCTGGCCTCGGCTTCAGTCCGCGTTGCGCGAATCGTCGCGTATTTGACTCTCAACTCTTCGACACATGCATCTTAAATCCCTCGAAATCCACGGCTTCAAGTCCTTTGCGGACAAGACGGTATTTGAGTTCCATACCGGCGTGACGGGGATCGTGGGACCGAATGGATGCGGGAAATCGAACGTCGTGGACGCTATCCGCTGGGTGTTGGGGGAGACCTCTGCCAAGGCTTTGCGCGGTGGAGAAATGGCGGACGTTATCTTCAACGGCACCGATAAGCGCAAGCCGGTCGGGATGGCGGAAGTCACGCTAACGCTCGCGGATTGTGAGAAGGTCCTGAACGTGGACTACAACGAAGTCGCGCTGTGTCGCCGGGTGTTCCGCGATGGACGCTCAGAGTATCGCATCAACGGGACGATCTGCCGTTTGAAGGACTTTCAGGACCTGCTCTCCGGCACGGGCATCGGCCGCGCGGCCTACTCCGTCATGGAACAGGGCAAGATCGACATGCTCATCAGCGCGAAGCCGGAAGACCGACGCTCCGTGTTCGAGGAAGCCGCTGGCATCACCAAATTCAAGGGCCAGAAGAAGGAGGCTCTGCGCAAGCTCGAATACACCGAGGCCAATCTCGTGCGCGTCGCGGACATCATCGCAGAGGTCAAACGCCAGATGGGCAGCCTGCACCGTCAGGCGCAGAAGGCGAAGCGTTATCAAATCATCCACAAGGATCTGCGCACGCTGGATACCCACCTTGGTCACAAGCATTACCGGGAGTTCGCGGGTGAAAAGAGCGAGACGGAAAACCAGCTCATCTCCCTGATGACAAACCTGAACGACCTGCACAAGCAGATCCACGGGAAGGAAGCGCAGGTCACGGAGACGCGTGAAGCCTACCATCAGGTCGAGAGCCAGATCAATTCCCTGCGCCAGCAATCCGGCGAGTTGCGCTCCAAGATTCAGGCGGCCGACAGCAAGACAGGGTTCAATCGCGAGCGTGTCGAAGAGTTGGAAGGCCGCATCAAGCGGAACGAGGAAGACGCGGAGGCCAATCGTGAATTGGTGGAGCGTCAGCGACGTGAACTCGCGCAGGCTGACGAACAGTTCTCTGACATTCGTGGCACCATCGAGTCCCGCCAGTTTGCTTTGGAAGAGCATCAAGTTTCCCACAACGCGATCATCCCCGAGCGCCAGCGCGTGGAGATCGAGCGCCGCACCATTCGTGAGCAGTTCCGCTCGTTTGAAGGGGAGATCGCTACGGCGGATGCGAAGGCCCAGAGCCTGAGTAATCAGATGGCGGCGGATCGTCAGCGCCATGAAAATTTACAGCATGATCGCCAAGGGGCCGCGCAAGCCCGCGAAGCCAGTCAGGTGGAATTTGATCATCTTCAGCGCCAGATCGAGGAGTCCGAAACCGTGCGCGCTGAGCTGGATCATAAGCTCAAGGAAATCGCGGGCGAGCTGGCGGAGAAGCGTCGCCAACGCGATGTCTCGACCGAGGAATTGCACGTTCTTCAGAGCCAGTTCACGCAGCGTAAATCTCGCCTCGAAGTGCTGCATCAAATCATCGAGAAGGGCGAAGGATTGCCGCTCGGCACGCAGAACGCGCTGAAGGGTCTGGATGATCCTGAGCGCATCAAGCAAGGCGTGCGCGGCCTGGTTTCATCCGCTATCGAGGTAGAGCCGCAGTTTGTCACGCCGCTGGAAACGGCCTTGCGGGATCACCTTCAGGCGCTCGTGCTCAGCCACACGGCTTTGGCAGAAGAAGTGATCGGCAAGCTCACGGAGCAACGCCTTGGCCTGACTTCCCTCGTTCCTCAAGACCTCCTGACCAGCTCTGAAACCAGCGAACGCCAGTTCATGCCGACGGGTGGTGTGGCGTGGGCGCTCGATAAGGTGAAGGCGCAATCCTATGTGCAGGCGCTCATTCAGCGCGTCCTGAAGAATGTGCTCATCGTGGAGGATCTCAGCACGGCGCTGCACCTGAAGTCGCAGCACGCGGACCTGACCTTCGTCACCATGAAGGGTGAACTCCTCAGCGCTGAGGGCGTTTTGCATGGCGGCGCGACCAAGGAAGAATCCGTTTCCACACTGCGGCGCGAGACCGAACTGCGCTCCCTCCGCGAAGAGGTCGTGGTGCTTGAAAAGCAGGTTCACGAGAAGCAGGAAGAGATTGAGGAGTTGCGGATGCAGATGGAGCAGCTTCAGCGCGAAGAGGGGAATGCCCGCGACTCCGCTCAGCGCAATCGTGAAGAGATCAGCCAGTTTCAGGGCAAGGTCAGCGTCGTCCAAAGGGCACTGCAACAGGCCACGGCGAAACTCGATTCCCTCGACTGGGAACAGAACCAGATCGGTGGTCGTTTGCAGGCTGCGGAATCACAGATCAGTCAGCATCGAGAAACCGCACAAGCCGCCACGCAGCAGCTTGAATCGACACAGGATAAGGAGCGCGAACTGGAAACCCAGATCGAAGCGATCATCCGTCGTGAGATGGAGTCCACGGAGCGCTTGAACGAACTCAAAACGGCGCTCGCTATCGAGACGAACGCCTTGCAGAACATCGAGCGCCAGAAGGCTCCGCTGGCCAATCGTCTTGAGGAATTGACCTCGGCCATTTCCCGTTTTGAGAACGAGTGCTTCATCTGGAAGCAGCGCATCGACAGCGCGAATAATGAGAACCGCCGACTGGTGGAAGAGTTGGAAGAGACTCGTCAGCAGCTCACTGCGGTGGACAACGAAGGCCAGGAAACGGTGCAGCGTCGCAATGCCATGTTTGAGAGCGTTAGCGCGCTGGAAAATGAACTCAATGCGCTGCGGCAACGCCAAGGCGAAATGGGCGATCATCGCAGTCGCGCCGAGGTGCAGCAGACGCGCGTGGAACTTAAGTTAGAGAATCTCACGAACCAGATTCAAGAGCGCTATCAGGTCAATCTCGAAGCCTTCGAGCCGGACCCTCATGCCTTGTTGCTAGCGCTGAATGAGCAGAAGAAAAATCGCGGTAAAGGCCGACGCAAGGACAGTGAAAGTGAGGCTGGCGGCCTGCCTGCCCCTGAAGAAACCATTGCCGAAACTAATGAAGAAGAGACAGGCAAGATGCCTGTATCACTCGCTGAAGACATGGACGGCCCGCTCTTCGATGCGGCGGCTCTTGAGCAAGGCCCCGACTGGGATCTCGTGCAGGAAATTGTCGTCGATCTGCGTCAGCGTGCCGAGAGCATGGGCGCGGTGAATTTGGACGCGATTCAGGAGTTTGAAGAGCTCGAAGAACGTCACAACTTCCTCGAAACCCAGCATGGCGATCTCGTGAAGAGTAAGGACGAGCTGATGCAGGTGATCGCGAAGATCAACGAGACCACCGAGCAGATGTTTAAGGAAACGTTCATCGCCGTGCGCGATAACTTCCGCAATAACTTTAAGGAACTCTTTGGCGCAGGCGGTCAGGCCGACCTCGTGCTGCAAGACGAAAACGATCCGTTGGAATGCGGCATTGAAATCATCGCGAAGCCCCCTGGGAAGAAGCTTCAGAGCATCACGCTCCTCAGCGGTGGTGAGCGCTCCATGACCGCCGTGGCCTTGCTCTTCTCCATCTTCATGGTGAAGCCCAGCCCGTTCTGCGTGCTGGATGAGCTGGACGCTCCGTTGGACGAATCCAACATCAAACGCTTCCTCGTCATGCTGGATAAATTCCTCGTGAACAGCCAGTTCATCATCGTCACTCACAACAAGCGCACCATGTCCGTGGCCGATGTCATCTACGGCGTCACCATGCAGGAATTCGGCGTCAGCAAACCCGTCGGCGTCCGCATGACTGGCGAGAAGATGTCGCTGGAAGATGGCCCCGCGACCGTTGCGGACACCGTGCGCGGCACCGCTCCGAAGGTGAAGAAGCGGGAGACCGCAGGGAGTATTTTGTGACGAGTTTAGGAATGACGGGTTCCCTTCGCGGCTCCGCAACTAGCAGTCATCTTGAGACCTAACGCTTCAACGCTGACTCGATGCTCACCTGATCAAAGGTCGCCTTGCACAGCCCGCCGTTGTTGTGGGCCGTGACGGCGAGGCCGACCAAGGCGTCTGCCGACCAGCTAATATCCGCCGCGCCTCCCGGCTCGAAGAAATTAAATTCCCATCTAAGCTTCGCTTGCCAGCCTTGACGCACTTAACGTTGGGAGCACCCGCCGCAGTGCTTCGACCAATGGCTGTGCCTCATTGCTCCGCAGCCATCTCATGACCTGCTCGTAGTAGCGCACTCCTAACACCGAACCTGCCTCTGCCCCGAGCCCTTTGTTGTTGTAGAAGCGCAACGCCGACGGATAGTCTGCCTCCTTAATGATTCGATCAATCTCGGCCTCCCATTGCCCATAGATCGCCGTGGGGTTGATTCCCGCACAGGCTGCTTCAAATGCTTGCGCCAGTGCCTCTGGGCCGTCACCGCCTTTCCCCATGAGAGCGAGCTTCGACTCCATCTCCTGCCTGGTGAGGTTTGAGATGACCTTCACTCGGTGTTGCTTGAGGCGCTCGATCACCCGCGCCTGAATCTTGCTTACCGCTTCAACAGGGTCATGACTTAAACGTTCCGCTGCTATTTCTAACAATGGCTCAATCAAGAACAGGTTCTCCGCCTCAGCTACCGGGAGGACATTCACCGCCAGTTTCCCCAACTTCTCGACATCACCAGTCGTGCGCCCATCGTGATCGACCAATCCCTGGCAAACGTTGTGATGGACTTGCTCGATGCTGGTAAAGCTCCTTGTTGCATGGATCACGGCTTGGCATGATCCACACGGGATCACGCACCATTCAGGGTAAACGAGGCCGTAGATGAAGTAGTCGAGGCTGGCCCTGTCCCCTTCAACGAACAGGATAGGCTGTCTGCTCCCCATCATCTCGAGCAGCATCGGCTCTGAAAAGGCGTCAGATTCAGGCACCTCTTCCCAATCCCAATTGCCCTCCGTATATTCTCGCAGCCATATCTTTGTCGCGTCCTTGCGTGAGGCCGCAAACCCAAGATCATGGGTGATATAAACAAACGTGCAATCCGGCCGGGCCTTCTCAATAGCGTCCCAAAGGCGCGACTGGATGGCGCGGTGGAGATGCAACTCCGGCTCATCGGCGATGAAAACGCCATCCTTGGGAACATTCAGCGCCTCTGCGATCAAGTAAAAGATCCCCCGCTCCCCATCACTCATCTGCATCGCGTGATAGACCTTGGTGTCATGTCGTTTTCTTGCCTCGATTCGAGCGCCGGTAATCACGAGTTCCCGGGCAGGAAGAACGGCTTCCCATATCTCTTTCGCAACGTCCAACATGGTGCTTGGGGGCCGTGTGAGTTCGGCCCCAGACCGCATTTGCACACGGTAGGTGTCACTAACCGAGAAGCTTTCAGAAACCAAGACGGTGACAAGGTGAGTAAAATCATTGAGCAGAGCGATCTCCGGCTTTTGTTGCCACCTATGATGATTTCGTTGGAAGGCTCGATTGTCCTTTTGGTCACTACCTGTCAAAAGCCTATTCTCAGCCTCCTTCAGATCCATTGGTTGCACACGTTCGGGGAACGCCAATGAACGATGCGCTGATATGCGATGGTGGAGGTAGATGCTCTGCGCCTCGAGCCAAGCCCCAAGGCGCGTCTTGCCTGAGCCATTCGCTCCCACCACCACCAACACTCGTCCACGCAACAGCAACTCGATGCCCGTTGGATGCTTTGCCGAGGGCGGGAGCTTGATCTTCTTCTGTATTTCTTCAGCCATTAGTGATCTCCATAAGAGCCACAGCGGCTCGATTCAACCCCCAACCGCTAGGCAACGCTGTCACCAACCCTAGGACAGCCTTGTCCCTAACCGGGTGACGGGGCTGTCTCCAACCGTATAACAGGCCTGTCATACGGTTGGTCGGGTGGCAGGGAGCAACCGGCACCGGGGAAGCAGGGGCGGCAAAAGACCTCCTCGCCCTCTGACTAAGGCGTGGCTCCGTTGGCGGTATGCAACGCCGTGGGCCAGCGGGTGGTGTAGAGGGGACCGCCGGGGCTGCGGCGATTGCGGATGTCGAGCTGGAGGTCGGTGTCGGCGGGCAAGTTGCCGATGATGAAGAACTGCATGGTCTTCTCACCAGTGGCGTTGTAGTCCGTCATGCGGAAGGCCGGACCGGCACTGGGGACCAGGAAGGCTCCCTCATCCGGCGGGGCACTGTCCACGGAGAGACGCCCCCCTTCGATCTGGATGAGGTTTCCAGCACGCAGGGCAGCGGTGTCGGCTCCGCCAAGGGCCTTGAGGGTGACGATCTTGGGAGCCTGGGATGAGCTTTCAATGCGGCTGAACCGGGCGTTGTTCTTAATGGCGTTGATCTGTTCGATGTCAGCACGGACGTTGACGCCTTTGGTGACGTTGCTGGAGAGGGCCTAGGTGGGCGTGTCCAGCTTCTCGGCGACTTGGGCGACGAGGCTGACAAGGCCGGGAATCTGCACGGTTTCACCCGCCAGAAGGTGGCGGGTGGTGACGCGCCGGAGGCCGTCCAGCACGCCCTGAACCGTGGCGGCATCTAGCGCGACTTCCTTGGCGGTTTCAGCGTAGAGGGCATCGCCGGTGAGGGTGGCACCGGGCTGGACTCACAAGGAGAATGAGGGCGGTGTGGTCAGTGGGTTGGAACGCAAAGATAGAATGGATGAAGGAAAGGCGTCAACACAAATCGTTTGTCCACGGTAAGTCTAGCGCTGGTTGGGTGGTGTTTGCAGGAGCCTTCCTGCTCAGACGTTCCGAGCACTGGCGCATTCCCCTTCCCTCCCTGTCACTCCCTTCACTTGCCAGCCCGGTCCTCCACAGATA
>JANYJH010000356.1 GCA_025361865.1 Phragmitibacter sp. | reverse complement strand
CAAAGCCCACGCCTTGAGCCAGGCTCTTGTATTGGGAGTTATTTGAACTCGTTTTCCATGCCACGCCATCCGTGGAGACGGACATGATGTTCTGTCCTCCGTAAGTGCCGACACAAACCATGCGTCCATTGCCAAAGCAGGCCGCCTTATAGACCTCGCCCTCTTTACCCAAAGAGTGATTCTTCCAAGAAATGCCGTCATCTGAGATGACGCGCTGTCCATTCTGACCGCAGGCGAGGAACATGAGATGAACGGCTTTAACCGAGATCCGTTAACCGGCCATCGTAAACCATGTTCTTGGAGACTTTGTTCTCGCCGAACTCCTCTGTCTCGACACCTACGCGGTTCAACATTTCGACATAGAGATTCGACATCGGAGTGTTCTTCTTGAAGTCCAACTGACGGCCTGTCTTCAAGGTTCCCTGCGCATTGCCAACGAGTAAGACAGGGTAGTCATCGCGACCATGATTCCCATCCGCCATGTAGCTCGTGTAGAGGAGGCAAGTGTTATCGAGCAGTGAGGAGCCGCCTTCATCGATGCTCTTCATCTTCCGCACGGTTTCGGCAAAGATGCCCGTATACCAAGCGTGAATCTGGCGACAAGCCTCGCGTGCGATGGGATCGGAATCCTCGACGCGGAATGAGTTCCCTTGATGCTCCAGCGTGTGCGCGTGGCGCTCGTAACCGACGGTGACGACGCCAGGGAAGTGGGCATCGTCCTTGCCCATCGCGCAGGTGGCCACACGCGTGGTGTCGGTTTGAAAAGCGAGCACCATGAGGTCGGACATGATACGGATGTATTCGCCGTGCTTGTCAGGATCGCGATCCATGAGCGACTGCATCTTGCCCATGTCGTTCGTGTCTTCCGGCATGTGGGGCATCAACAACTGCGATGGGCCGGGCGTTTGCAGATCGAACGCTTCTTCACGCAAGCGGCTTTCCAAGGTCTGCATCCGCGTCTCAACGGAACGAACAGCGGTCAAATATTCTTCAAGGCGTTGCTGATCGCTGTGGCTGAGATTCTTCTGCAAAGCGTGGGCGTCTTCCATGACCAGATCGAGCACGCTCTGATCGTAGCTATCGCTCTTCTTGGCCTGCAACCCTTGATTGACGGGGTTCGCAGCGCGTCGGGCCCAGTTCGGCACCACTGGCTTACGGCCCCGGAACATGCGATCAAAGACCACCCGAGGATTGATCTCAAAGGGCATCGGCGTCGTGGCATCACTGTAAGAATAAATGGTTTCGCCATTGGTAGTTCCCATCTCCAGAGAGGGAAGGAATGATTGCGTCCCGATGACCTGCGCGGCGCGCTGATCCACGGAGATTCCGGCGAAAGGCTTGCCGCCGATGAGCTTGGCCACGGGTGTTCCCGTGAGGTGGGTGAAGGCGCAGGATTGATGGCCGTTTAAACCGTCCGTCCGCCCTGAATGTCCAAGTCCGGTGAGAAGCAGGAGGTCTTGTTTGCAGAACTCCAATGGGCGCAGAATCGAGGGCAGGGGACCATTGAAGGCGCCGCCTTGTTTCATCTTCCAGGACTCGATGACCGTGCCGCCCGTTACAGTGAAGATGCCCATACGCATCGGGGGTTTGGCGGTTTTTGTCAGCGCACCGAATGACGGAATACTCTCAAAAAACGGGAGCGAAAGCATCGCGCCAAGACCGCGCAACATGCGACGGCGAGAGAGGGAAGGGGACGGGATGGACATCATTAGAATTACGTTAGCGATGAATCTGTTCTCTCAAGGTTCATTTCCCTTCTGCGGGCTTCACCACCTCGCCCACTGGCTTGCGCGCCAGCACCACTCGGAAGCCTAACGTATCACGGCGTGTTTCCGGCGGCAGGCCTTGCCTCGCGGAACTCAGCAATTCATCCGGATTTGCGCTTCGCCAGTTCCCACCGCGTGCCGTCGCGAGGGCTGGTTTTCCGGCTTCTGCGTTGGCCGTGAAATCGGTGTCCACCCACTCAGAGGCATTGCCTGCAAGACCGACGAATCCTTTGGGCCCACCAGACAGCGCGGTCACGGAAGCGAGCGTCGGAGCCTTATCGCGATAGCCTTTGATGCTCGGTTGTAGGCCGCTGGTTTTGGCCGAAGCCTCATCCGCGAAGTTGTCCACGCCGTTCGGCGGCGGCCATTCATAGCCCCAAGGATACACGCCCCGGATGCGTCCGTTACGTTCGGCAGGATCGTTCCCGCGTTCCAGTGGCAGGCCCACGGCGCGGCTCCATTCCTCATCCGTCGGCAGCCGATAGCGGTCATCTTTGCCGATCAAACCAAGGTCGCGCTCTTTCTTGGTAAGCCACGCGCAAAACGTGCGAGCCTCCTCCCGGGAGACGCCGACGACGGGCATTCCGCCCGCTTTGCCGTTCTCGGTGGAAACATTGATGGGCTTGTGTGCGCCGGTGGTTTTCACGAATTCCAAGTAATCACGGCGGCGCGTTTCCCAGAGGGACATGAGGATGTCTCCGAGCGGTAAGAACTTCATCCCAGTGCTATTTTTCCACTCGCGACCGAACGTTACGCTGCGCCGGTCATCGAGGTCCGCAAAGAGTTCCAGCATTTCGTTTTCCACCACCTCGCCATCGAGCACGAGATCGCTGTAACCATCGGTGCGCAGGTCAAACTCGATGTCTCCCGTCTTCACCCGTGACAGTTCCAGCGGCGTGATGCCCAGCAGTTCATCATGCTGAAACACCTTCACGCCGGGCGGATTGCTCTTGAGCAAAACACTGCCGTAGCCTTGGCGCTCCACCCGCAGGGAGAATGCCAGCCAGTTCCGCGCCTCATTCTTCGGCTCCGGCTTGGGCATGTCATCGGCACCATCAGCGGGAGTGGCGGGCGAGTCCGTGAACGAGACTGGCTCCAGCTCATAATGATGCTCGTTCGTCAGGAAGCCCCGACTGCGATCCTCATCCGCGAGCCAGTAGCGAAAGGCTTCGGCATCACCCGGAGGCACGACGGCGATGTAAGCGGCTTCCTTATCACCGGGCGTCTGATACCGCACGACACGACCTTCAAACGGGCGTCCGGTGGCCTTGAGGAAGCGGTCAAAAAACTTCATCTCCACGGGCTTGAGCGAGGTGTGTCCTGACTGCTTTGGCACAAAGGGAATGCCGAGATTGTTGGCCCAGCGCTCCCCGGCTTGGGGAAGCTTGGAAGTCTCTAACTTCAGCTCGTAAGTCGCTGGCGAAGTCTTCTTCGCGGTGTGCTCAATCTCCTGATTTCGATAACCCGCAAGCCGAATCTGATAGATGGCCGGAACGCCTTCGCGTGGCGATAGCGCCAATGGAGTAATGCCTAAACGAAGGCCACTGGAATAGACTTCCGCACCCGCAGGCTCTGTCTTGAACGTGAGCAGCGGCACCGTGCGATGCAGCGCCGCTTTGATCTCCTCTCCCTGCCGAATCAAGACGATGCCGCCGATGATGAGCAGCGCGGTGATGCCCGCTATCCACCAGCCCCGGCGTCGCCATTTACGGCTTTCCGGCACGCGATCACCTCGCAGGGCCAAGGCCATGTCATGCGCGTTCACATAGCGCTCTGCCGAGGGATGCGCGCAGGCACGGCAGATCACGCGATTGAGGCGCTGCCAGAGAACGAGGTCTTCCTTTGAGTTCGCACTCGGCAAGTCAGGGAAGTCCAGCCGATCTTTCCCCGTCGCCGCTTCATAGAGCACCATGCCGAGTGAGAAGATGTCTGACTGCGCGCTGCCGGGGCCTTCGGGAGCCACGAAGCCTTCCGTTCCGACAAAGCTGCGCTGCCCCAGTAGCGCTACCAAACCGAGATCAGCGAGCCTGCATACGCCATCAATGAAGATGAGGTTCGCAGGCTTCACATCGCGATGAATCAGCCCGCTCTGATGCAGGAAGTAGAGCCCTTCCGCCACCGTCTCGCCCATCTGAATGCAGTCCTGCGCGCTCAAGCGGCCCGCCTTGCGCATCTTCGCCGCCATCGTCAGCGGACGGTAGGTTTCCGGCACGATGTCGCGCCCGTGCTCCCCATCATCGGCCAACTCCATGATGTAGTAGTAGAAGCCTTCCACATCGCTTCGTCCCACCTGCAAAATGGGCACGATGCCTGGATGCCGACGCGAGATAGGCTCAAAGCGCTTGATGGCCTCGAACTCCCGTTCAAAGGCCTCCGGGTAATCATAATCCTCCCGCCACACGACTTTGACCGCCCGCAAAGCCCCCGTCACACCGCGCGCCATCCAAACCTCACCATAAGCGCCGCGCCCGATCATTCGGAGCGTCTCATGGTCGCGAATGTTCGGCGCGTGTCGGTCGCTGGAAGGAGGCGGAGTCAAGGCGGGAGCGTTTGGTTGAGACGCCGGAAGGAACGCGCTCCAAAGGTGAACGCAATCACATCCCTGCACTTTACATCAAGGATGAGATTGAGAGACGTTCTTCGATCTCAAGGCTTCATCAAGAGGAGTCATCAAGAGAGTCATCAAGCGGAGTCATCAAGCGGAGTCATCCAGCTAGGAGGAGTCATCAAGCTAGGAGGAGTCATCAAGCTAGGCTCAGGCCCTGTCGCGTAGCGACATCGGAAGGTAGCCGTGGGTTTTAACCCACGGTAAATGATCAAAGAAACGCTCGTCGCGTAGCGACGAAGGAACCCGTCTCCAGACAGGTCTCCAGACCAAAGCCATAACCGAGTGTTATCCATTCAATCGCCCGCAGCTTCACTTCACCGCCTTCTCATCCTTCTTCTCTGGTGCCTTCACCTTGGGATCAGCCTTCGGTTTCGCTGCCGCATGTTCTGCTGGCAAGGCGGTGGTCGTAGGCGTTGGCGCATCGACTCCGGTGAAAGCGTTGGCCTGCTGTTGAATCCAATCGGCATCCGGCATGTTACCTTCTTTTACGAGGACACGGACGTGGGTCGTGAAGGGAAACGACATGGC
>JANYJH010000327.1 GCA_025361865.1 Phragmitibacter sp. | reverse complement strand
GTCGGGGGTTCGATCCCCTCTCTGCGCACCATTTCACTCTCTGTGAAAATGGATGAACCAGAAGCAAATCGCTTCACGCTGTCAGCTTCAGCCATTTTTTGATAGCCCACTCCACCAGTGCCTCCGTGCGGGGCCGTGAGTGCAGGCTGCTTGGATTCCAGACCGCGCTCAGACGCATGATCGGTGTCGCATTGGGCAACTTTAAGAGCCGACACCTAGACTCCAGATCATGTGCCATAAACTCAGGGATCATCGCGGCACAGGCTCCAGAAAGCACCGCTGAACGCACTTGAGCATAGGAGGTGCAAAGACACGCGATCTGCGGTGCCTCACCAGAAAAAGCCGCGAGCATCTCCTCGTGTAAGGAACTATCCTCCAACACCGCCAGAGGCAGCACCGTCAACAGCTTGGCCGCATCCGTGGACTTCGACATGCCTTTGGGCACGGCGAGAATGAATCGGGAAGCGCCCAAACTCACACATTTCAGCGTCTTGAGGCTCACGGGCTTGCGCACGATTCCCAAATCCAACGACCCCTCTCCGAGCTGCTTGATAATATCCGCCGAACGGAGATTCAGGCACTCAAGCCTCGCCATTGAGTGTGCTTTTATCATAGACGGCAGCCGTGGCAGCACCAGCCAAGCCAGCACGCTCTCACCAGCCCCCACGCGCAAGGGAATGAGGCCGTCCGTCAGTTGCCCTTTGATGGAATCCAGCGAACGAAAAGCCTGGATTAGTGAGCCTTTAAGCGTTTCGCCAGCAGGAGTCAGCGCAAACGAAACCAGCTTTCCACGCATGACCAAAGGAGCACCAAAGAACGCCTCCAATTCCGCAAGCTGCCGACTGAGCTGACTTTGCCGATTCGCATCCCCCTTGGCCGCAGCCATGATGCCGCGCGCTTCAGCGATGGCGAGAAAAGAACGGAGCCTGTCCAGTGACAGGCCGGATTCGGAGAAGAGATTGTCGAACATGACTGGAGAGTCATGTTGGATGGAAACGCAGAATTAGCAACGTGCAGCTCAGCGGTTAAAGATTCTCCCATCAGCAAATCAACGAATTCACTAACGATATGAACGACGAACTCCAGCCTCTCAAAGATGAAATTCAAGACAGGATCGACATGGCCCGCGAAGCCATCGCTGACGCTGGTCTTGCTGGCGATTGGAGCCACGCCCAAGCAGTAGCAGGTGCCGTGCAAGGTCTTGAAGCATCCCTGCTGCGACTCGCTGAAGTTCGCAATGAGCTTCAACGTGCCATTGTCACTTTTGACCAGCTTACCAAAACCACCACTCGAGCACCGCACACACGGCTCATTATCAGCTTGGATTGGAGGGCGACAGGAAAGGATCTCCCCTCAGTGTTGGTTGATGAGCCGACAGGCGCAGAGTCTCTGGCCAAGTTTCTAGATATTCTCGTCGAGGTCCACGGGACGGATGTTCTAAATTCAATCCAGAGAGTTCGAGCTGGCGGCAGCGGACTCGTATCCCGCAGCCCGCGCACGGACTTCATCAATCCCGCGAATGGCGAACCCTACGGCCACAAGCCAATCGGCGCGACCACATGGTATGTAAAGACCCACAGTTCCACGAAGACCAAGACGGAACAGATTCACCAGATCAAGACTCTGCTCGGCTTTCCGCGCCATGCTGTCGAAGTCGAAATCGTTGAGAGATAGTTTGCTTCCCTCAGTTCGCATTTAAGCATAGCATCCCATTCACCGACACCTTTTCATGCTCAACTCTCGTGCAACATCATCCCAGCCTCTGGGTTCTCTGGGCATTGCAAATTTCAAAGCCTTTGGGCCGCATCTACAGAAGATTCCGCTGCGCCCCATCACGTTGGTGTTCGGCCCGAATAGCGGGGGCAAATCGAGTTTGCTGCATTTCTTCCTGTGGATGCACGAAGTCATGACTCAATCTCGACTTGATGTCTATTTTCCTAGTGTGACCGGCGAATCTGTGGATTTGGGCGGATTCAAGCAACTGCGGCATGGAAACGACCCGAAAGCCGAGATCAA
Organism: Phragmitibacter sp.; assembly: GCA_025361865.1. GTDB lineage: Bacteria > Verrucomicrobiota > Verrucomicrobiia > Verrucomicrobiales > Verrucomicrobiaceae > JANYJH01. The sequence goes on along the minus strand of JANYJH010000327.1, from coordinate 27,073 downwards.
GACACAGATTGACTTGGAAATCCGCGACTCGCAGAAGCGAACACAAAGGATCAACGTCACTTCAGTCTTTGCCAGTTGTGCTGCGCCTCAAGACTATGCGACGCGACTGAAGGCCAAAGTCAAAGAGCGTCTTGAATACAGCTTCGCACGAAACGCTCTGGAGGCTTTGGTGCGCAACGTCGAGGCGCTGGAGGAACGGGTGATCCGCGAAGCTCTCGTCAGTTTGTTAGGGGCGGAATTTGGTGAAGGTCGACTGCTGTTGCGTATGCGGGATCTCTTCGAAGGAGATGGCCAATACCTTCGGCCAATCGCTGAGATTCGAAGCGGAGCCAGCCCCTTGCTGAATTGTATCATCAAGTTTCACAGACGCCCTTTGTCGGTTGACTTGAATGACCTGCTGGGACCGGACGACGCGTCCATTGTCAGGGAGGAGTCTCCTCAACCACCTGCGGAAGAAGAGCCGCACATCAGTCAGGACGAATTGGTTGCCGAATTGCAAGCTGTCGCATGTGCCGTGCTTGAGGAACTTGATCACAAGCCTCTCGCTCGTGCCGAGGCGAGTCCAGCCCTGGTTGGATTTGAAATGTCTGTCAGCGGAAACCCGATTCTAACAGCCGGGCGGAACGAGCAGGGCTTGCTCGTATTGAAGTCGATGGACTTTGATTGGCTTCAGTCATACCACGGCTTCAGCCCGGAGACCAGAGGTGAACTGGCGGAAGCGTTTCAAGCGTGCCGTGAGGGTTTGGTCTTCGATGATACTTCCACATGGCTGCCGGGTGCACTCCGCTTTTTGGCTCCCGCTGAGCGTCATGCTGACGGTTCAGAAGTCATCGAGAAGCTCATCGCCTTCACTGAAGGCACCGTAGATCTCCCCGGACTTCTTCGAGAATGCGAAAGAGCAGGCAAAGAGGAACTCGGCTCATTGAGTTACCTCGCGCCCGTTCGGGCCATCCCGTCCAGACATGTAACAGTCTCTGAATTGCCGCGAACGACGGATGCCCCTGGCTGGCACGCTTGGCGCAGGCTCTATGAAGATGAGAAGCTTCGAAGCAGTGTGAGTGAATGGCTTCAAAAAGGCGGCCCGCAAACAGGCTATGCCATTGAAACTGACCATCGCGTGGCATGGACAAGCGCGATGGACGCTATCAAGGAGGGGTTGGCTTTGCGACTTCACCACTTCATTAGTGAGACAGAAGCGATCAAGGAATACACCAGAGAATACTGCAGAGATGTTTCAGACAAGGACTTTGAGTCCAGAAACGGAGACAGAGCCTGGAACGCAGAGGTCTACCTGGACTTTGATAAAATGATCGATGAGTCACTGGAGGTGGCCTTTAGCGGTCTGAAATCAGAATCTTCCGGCACGGTCTTTCTACGAGACCGCCGTTCAGGAAAGGTGGTCAGTGCGCGGGATGTGGGCATCGGCATAAGCCAGATGATTCCCGTGCTCGTCAAGGCGATGGATGCGCAGAATGAAACAGTCATCATTGAACAACCGGAGATTCACCTTCATCCGGCGCTGCAATCAGAACTCGGCGATCTCTTCATCGAATCAGCCATGACGCGCGGCAACCGCTTCGTGCTGGAGACGCACAGTGAGCACCTCATTCTGCGCCTCCTGCGGCGCATCCGGGAAACGACTGCGGGAGAGTTGCCGGAAGGATGCACGCCCCTACGACCCGAGGACGTGGCCGTGCTCTTCATCGAACCTGGTGAAAACGGGAGCAAGGTGATAGAGCTTCCCATCACTCCTGATGGTGATTTCACAAGGCCATGGCCTGGTGGATTTTTTGCGGAACGTGCGGAGGAATTGTTTTAAGGGTGGGGGGAACAACGCCATGCTCAAGACTTTCGCACTCGACCCCGCTCTTTTTGCACAATGGGATCATCACGCCGCCTTGCGGGACAAATTCGGGGTGCCGTCTGGAAGGCTCATCGCCAAGTTTCCAAAGCACTAGAAGCGTCTATTGCGCGAACGCTGCAACGCGATGGTTGAGGATGGAACGCGCGGCCCAGTAAAGGCCAAAGCCATCGAAGAGTGGATGACCGCGCCCGGTGGTCAAGTGCAACGGGACACCCGCTTTGCCGAAGGGAGCTGGCCTTATCAAGAAACCATGCGGTGGTCTGCGAATGCAGAGGCTCGTGCCACGGGCTTCGATGCCGTGCTGTCGGCAGATCCACTGGACGCTCCAAACGCGATCCAGGCGGATGAAGTTCATCAATATTTGAAGGATGCGCGCTTTGCTGTTCCAACGCAGAGAAGGGTGAAGCGTCGCAAAGAAGATCTCGTGGCGTGTGCCTGGCCGCTGCTCTGTGCTGCGCGCAAGGTGAAGATCGTGGAGCCGCATTTCGATCCCGTGGTGCCGCGTTTCAGGGATACGCTTGTGTATCTCTGCGACCGTCTGCACAAGGAACTACCGCGCTTGAATGAAGTGGAGCTGCACGTCAAGCGCGGCACGGATTTCGGCGACGCAACCCTGCACAACTACCAAGAATACCTCGACCACGAACTGAGCAGTGGTTTCAAACTCACGATCTACTTCTGGGCGGCGCTGAACGAGAATGTTCATCCGCGATTCCTGCTGACGGATTGTGGCGGACTCATGCTCGACTACGGTTGGGATGAGGGTCAGCTTCCTGACGAAACAACGCCTGTCATACTTTTGCCCGAGGGCCGACGACTGGATGAATGGAACCGATATTCTGTTGGCAGCAAAGACTTCGGCCTTGATCCAGACAAACATGTGAAGGTGCTGGGTGGTTGACCACAGCGCGAAAGCTTCAAGAGGCCAATGCCAAATCGTGCAGCAAGCTCGTCATAGGTTAAAAGCACTGAGTGAGACAGAATCATCCTCGTAAAGCCAACGCTTCATCGCTAGGCTGATGCGTGGCCATTCATGATCCAGCATGGAAAACCAAGCGGTGTCGCGGTTCTCGCCTTTGACGATCATGTGCTGGCGGAAGATGCCTTCAAAGCTGAAGCCGAGTCGTTTGGCGGCACGCTGGCTTGGTTCGTTCTGCGCGTTGCACTTCCACTCCATGCGTCGGTAGCCGAGCTTCTCGAAGCAATAGCGGAGCAAGAGGTAACAGGCTTCGGTGTTGGCCTTGGTGCGTTGAGCGCTCGGTGCATACCAGATATTGCCCAGTTCAGCGACGCCATGCTCGGCGCGGATGCTCATCAGGGAGATGCTGCCGAGGCAGCGTCGCGTAGAAGCATCCCGCACGGTGGAGGCGATGACATCCGGCTTGGCCTGCCAGTTTAGGAGGAAGGCACGATACTCTTCCTGCGTGGCAAATGGGCCCATCGGCAGATAGCGCCAGAGCTTGCGTGCTTCATCATCGGCGTGCGAGATGGCGAAGAGTTCTACTATATCATTTGCGACATCAAGCGGCGTGAGGGTGATGAAATGCCCGGTGTAAGCCTCTGGCTTTGGATGCTGACAACTGCTGAGATGTGGTAGTGGTGTGTCATTCATATTAAGTGAGTGGAAGCACTGACACTGTTGTTTGGACACGGTTTTAAAGTATCTTCTCAAACACTGCGAACTCCCCTTTGCGCATCAGGGCTGTCCCCGTGCGGCGATACCCAAGGCGCGGATACAGGGCTAAAGCAGCGGGGTTTTGCAGGAACGTATCCAGTCGTATGCTGCGGCAGCCTTGATCCATCGCCGCTTGCTCGGCGTGTTGCATCAGGGTCTTCGCATAGCCCCGGCCCTGCTGGGATGGATGCACCATCAAGCGATGCACGGCGGCGGCGGGTTCGCTGTCCGCACTCCAGTTCATGCCCTGCCACAGGGGATCGGGATTCGTATCCAACGTAATGCAACCGATGATGGCCCCGTCCTCGCAAAGCACCGCCAGCGTCTGCGCTTCGATGTCATGGGCGATGACCTCTGCGTTGGGATAAACCTCATCCCATTGCTCAATGCCTGCTGCGCGCATAGCGGCAACGCAAGCCTGAACGAGCTGGAGAAGTAGTATGGCGTCAACAGAAGTAGCCTTTCGGATAACCGGATTCATGACTTCGTTCTTCAAACAGATGACCGTTTCCTGAACACCGTCTCCACCACGTTCCGCACATATTGTTCATCGCTCAGGCCAAACACGGCTTCCACGGGGAACTTCACTTTCTCGCGGAACAAGTTCGCGAATTCCTCATACAATCGCACGCGAGCCTCCGCCTCCAACTCATCCCGACGCACCAGCGCATGCAGAGCCAGTTGCGCTTCTTCTGCGGAGATTTTTTGGCGCAGCCGAGCTTCCAAATGCGGATGATCGCGGAAGGAATTGTATTTCCCCGCCAGCACGCTTTCGACATCCGGCGGTGATGATTTGACGGTGCGAACCACGACGGTTCCAGCAGCAAGGTCACCCAGACGTTGCGAACGGGAACTGAATAGAGCCACCGTGCCGCCGAGCGCGTAGAACACCGGCAGGGCATCTACAAAGCGCAGCAAATTCCGAATGACCACCTGCTCTGGTCGTAGCTTCAGACCGTGCTCATCCATCACGCGAAGGCCCAGCACTTTCTTCCCCGGCGTCTTCCCCTGCCAGAGCAGCTCGGACAACAGGCAGGCTCCATTGATGAACGCGAACTGAATCAGGATCGTCAGCCCAATGCCGACATCGCCCATCAGTTGCAGCATCTGAAAAACCGTATGGAAGATTTTGAAGAAGGCCATCAACGCCGCCATATCAATGAAGTAAGCCAGACTGCGCGTGAACGGCCCCGCTAATGGCAGGGAAAACGTCACGCCTTCTGGCGTGGCGATGGTTAGCATGGAGACGCGGTCGGGATTCACAATGCGATCTTCAATTAAGAATTAAAAATGAGAAATGAAGAATGCCGCGAAGAGCGATAAAGCTGCCGATTGATCTTCCTCCTCATACCCTCAGCATTTCTCATTCTTAATTTCTCATTTTTAATGCTGCCTTAGCTCCACTGCGGAACAAGAACGCGAAGAGCAGGACCAGCTCAATACTCCCAAAAGCAATCTTCACCGAGTAAGGCAGCACCGGCGCGTGGTATTGCGAAAAGAAGGCTTCAACAATGCCTGCCCAAACCAGCATCACTGCTGCGCCGCCCGCTAAAGTGGCCAAGTCTGGCGCGATCAAGCGGAAGCGCGTGCGCAGATTATCCGACGTTCCCCAGCCGATCAAAGCTCTGCCGATCACTAGCCCCGCCTGCCCCGCGACGAGGATGGCCGGTATCTCAAAGGAACCATGCGGGAGTAGCCAGCCGAGCAGGAAAATCGTTTGTCCATCAGCGATATAATCCAAGGCCACCGCACCCAGAACAACGCCGTTGTAGAAGAGCAGAAGCACCGTGCCGAGGCCATAGGTCATGCCAAAGGCCATCGCCTTAAAGGAGACGCTGATGTTGTTTTGCATCAACGAGGCCGAGAACGTAGCCTTGGCTCCCGCCAGCCGATCTTCCACCGTCGGCTTCTCCTCCCGAGCCACACGCTCGGACGGCGTCATCTGCACCAGATGCGGAAACGGATAGATGGCCTCCCGCGCTTCCTGCACATCAAAGGCGACCAAAAGACCGCCCAAGATCATGCCGACAATCGTCCATGCCAAAGCCACCCAGAAGCCCCAGATCTGGCGTCGAAAGGTCTGCGGGAATGTGTGGATCAGCCAACCCAGCGGCTGGAAACGTCGGGTGCTCCGCGTGGCAGAATGAATCTCCGAATAACCCGTGCCAACCAAGTTCTCCAGATACGCCTTCAACTCAGGTTCCGCAGAGTAGCCCTGAATGCGCGCCAAGTCTGATGAAGTGCGTTGGAACAAGGAAAGCAAGCGCCGCGAATAGGCCAAGTCTGACAAATCAGCGACCCCTTCACGCACGCGCAGAAGCTCCCGCTCTAGGTCTTCCCAGTGCGGCTTCTCGCGCTCGATGAATGTTTTAAGATCGGAAATCATGACTATGAAAGGATGAAGGTGGCGGGCTGAAGGATGAAAACGAACTTCTCTCCACGCAGCTGCTCCATCGGTAATTTGTCAGTATTTTCAGCCTTCATCCTTCCACCTTCATCCTTTTAAAGTAGCTGCCTCTTCTTCACGCGCAGGTATTCACTCACCACATCTGCGACGATCTGCTCCTGCAAAGAAGCCGTCAGATGCACGCCGCGTTGCTTCAAGAGGCGGGTCGTTTCCTGAAAATCATTCCACAGCATTTGGCCTGCGAGCCTGCCGTAAAGTTCATCATCTTCGCCGATGGAATCTCCTTTGGCAAAAAGCGGTGCGATCTCTTTCTGTCCGAGCATGTGGGTCAGCACGACATGCTTGCGGGCGATCAAACTGATGCCGTCCACGAAGGATTCAGCCAGCCACGGCTCCCCCAAATCCGTGAGAAAGATCAAGAGCGCCCGCTGGCGTAAACGATTACCGATGTGCACGAACACATCCTCATAATCCGGGCTGACCACCTTCGGTTCCAGCGTGTAAAGTGTATCCCGAATCGTATCGTAATGGCTGCGACCACCGCCGGCGGGAATGATGCGATGCACCTGATCGGAAAACACGATCAGACCGAAGCGATCCGTCTGTTGTTCCGCCGCCAGCGCGAGCACTAACGCCGCTTGGATGAACCGCTCCAGTTGAGTCTTGGCCAAGATGCCAGCCGTGGCTTCATCCGTCATCGCCTCCAGCTTTCGCGCGCTGCGTCGTGAGGCATCCAGCACCACATAGACCTCTTGGGAGCGCTCGATCTGGAACATCTTGGTCACAGGGAAGCGACGTTTGGCCGTGCCTTTCCAGTAGATGTCCCCATAGCCATCGCCCGGCGCATAGGCGCGGAGCTGCTCGAACTCGCGGCCCTTCCCGAGCTGCCGCATCTGATGCATCCCCATCGCACCACGCCTGAAGAACAAGGGCGCGAGCACATTCTTCTCCCGTGAGAGATCAGGATAGACGCGGACTTCAACGGAACAAGGCAACGCGCGTCGCCCATTCCATAAGCCCAGCCAAGACGTGCCTTCAATGAAGCATTGCTTCATGCGGAAGTTCCCGCGCTCCAGCGCCTTCAGTTTCCAGGTGATGCGATTGCGCTCAGACTGGGCATTGAGCTTGAGCGTGAGGATGGGCTGATCAGTCGCCAAGGCCGCAGGAAACGGAAGGCCCAGGCGCACTTCACGGCACGCCATTCTCGGATTGATCAACACACCGCTGATCTCGAAATCACGCCCTTTTGAGGAACGCACGATGTCCGTCAATTCAACGCGCAACGGCTGAACCACCCGCAAGGCTGATGGCGCATCCAAAGCCACCAGCAGCAGCCCGAAGAACGCCGCAGCCAGCACCACCGCCGCCGGAGCCTCCGCAAGCCCCAGCACCGTGAACAGCGGAATGCCGATCACTGCAACATGGAAGAGCAGGCGTTGGGAAGGGACGACCATGAGGTAGTTATTAGGTCTTCGTAAGGTTTAAATTGGCAAAATTCGAACTCTCGACTTGGACTCATCGACTGTTAAAAGCGCCCCGTTCTCTAAAGCGTCACGGTGCTTATTGAGGACACTCACGAGAAGCGGACCGAGATGATCAGGAGCCACGTCTTGAGAGCGGACTTGAATGACACTCGGGCCATGATCCTTGCTGTGTGCGAGAAGAATTCCAAAGTCGAGATCGTTCGTGAAAACCACGCAGTCGTTGTTGCGCGCCCACTGCATGATCTCCGTATCTGGCGCATTCTGAGCACCGATGGCAGACCAGTGAACTGCCTCGAAGCCGTGCTCACGCAAATACGGCTGCCAACTCGGTGACAAGTTCATATCAATGAGAAGTCTCACGCGACAGCTAAGGGGACTTCAAGTTCCTCAACCCGCCAAGCCGCATAGGAGAGCGCGGCGCTAATGTCATCCGCTACAAGATAGGGATACAATACCAGAATATTCTCAAAAGAACGGCCGGAAGCGACAAGACCGACGATGGTGCCGACCGTGACGCGAAGCCCCCTGATACAAGGTTTCCCGCCCATGACATTCGGATCGTGAGTGATGCGGTCGAGAGTAGGCATAAGATTAGTTTAGCTGATTGGTTAGGCTGGCGCATCTCAAATCATCATCTGGCCGAGAAACTAGCGCGGCAGCGGCACTGCTTCGAGCACGCGCCCGATGAGTTCTTCAATGGTCATGCCTTCAATCTCGAACTCAGGACGGATGACGAGACGATGACCGAGCACGGGCTCCGCCAAGGCGCGCACGTCATCCGGCGTCACGAAGTCCCGTAGATCCAGCGCGGCTCTGGCACGGCTGGCCAGCAGCAGGGATTGCGTGGCACGCGGACCAGCGCCGACCAGCACGGCTTCATGCTCACGGGTGGCGCGCACCAAGTCCACCACATAGGCCATCAACTCATCACGGACGACGACTTGTTGCAACGCGGCGCGCAACGCGGCGATGCTGTCTGCGCTGAGAACTTGCTTCACCGTGCCGCTTTCGAGGATGGCCTCCGGGGACTCCTGACCGAGCATCCGCGCTGCGAGATTCAGCTCTTCATCGCGGCTCGGATAACCGACGCGCACCTTGAACATGAAGCGGTCCTTCTGCGCCTCGGGTAGCGGATAGGTGCCTTCATACTCGATGGGATTCTGCGTGGCGAAGACCGTGAAGCTGGCGGGTAGCTTATGGGTCTCGTTGTCGATGGTGACCAGCCGTTCCTGCATCGCCTGCAGCAGCGCGGATTGGGTCTTGGCAGGCGCGCGATTGATTTCATCCGCGAGCAAGAAGCTGGTGAAGACGGGGCCTTTCACGAGGACGAAGGCGTTCTCCTTCAAGTTAAAGACGCTCGTTCCCGTGATGTCTGCGGGCATGAGATCAGGCGTGAACTGAATGCGGGAGAAGTCGCCGCCCAGCACCTTCGCGAGCGTGCGCACGAGCAAGGTCTTTCCAACTCCCGGCACGCCTTCAATGAGGACGTGCTGTCCCGTGAAGATGGCGATGAGCGCGTGATCCACGACGTTCTGCTGGCCGATGATGACCTTACTAATCTCAGCGCGCGCCTCAGCGAGCGTGGCTTTCACTTGTTCGAGGGAGTTCATGGAGTGGATAGTTGGCAGTTGAGAGTGTGAAGTGTTGGGATTGAGGAAGGCTTAAACTATAAGCCATGAACTGCCCTACACATGCGCCCGTAGGCGTCAGTGAGGGGCTGTTTCCAGCGTGATTTGGAGGCTTCGCCAGCGATGATGTTTCGGGCGCTTTCCATGCGGGTGAGCAGGGCGGGTGAACGATTGATCAGACTCTTCTCCCAGACTTCAAGGCAGCGCTGAAGGAGCTTGGTTCTCGGGATGCCGCGCTTCAAAAGGCTCACCATGCCGGCGGTCGCGCTCTGCCCTGCGATGGCCTGATCCGTGCGGTTTGCCTGCTCCTGTGCGGGAACGAGGCTGGAGCCGTTCCGCCAGATGAAGAGGCCAAACAAGACGAGCGCGCCGATGAACAAGCCATGCATACGATAACGACGCGCTAGGGTCATGATGCCCGGCTGCTCATTGACTCCCAGATGCGTTTCATCAAAAATCACGGTGCTGACATTGCCAATAAGCCACGCGAGGAACTGCGGCTTCGGATCATGGAAGAGCTCTTCGTTGCTTAAGAAGCGGCTATCACCAGCGAGCACGATGCTTCCCTGCCCGATCCGTTTTTCTATCAGCACTGGCTTGTCTTTGCGCGTTGCGAGAACCTGCCAGGCGTTGTCCTTCACGGGATGCTCTTCTTCAATCGTGTCATCCTGGGCTTCTGCGAACTTGAAGAAGTTGCGCCCATGCCACGGCGGGCACTCGCTGGGCTCGACTGGCACGGAGCTATCCCATTGAGTTTCATCGGTGTCTTTCGCAGCGGAATTCTCTTCCACGGTCACGCCAAAGACATCCGCGAAGGCATCAGGTAATTTGAACTGTGAGCCTTTAGCGATCTCCTTTTCGCTCTTCTCTTGCGGTGACTTCGCCTTGTCCTCCGGCTTCTTCTTGGCGTCTTCCTTCTGATCGCGCACGGTTTTGCGTTCCTTGATGAAACGCTCGATCCGCTTCTCTTTGGCTTCGCGTTCTCCTTCCTCCACATCGTCGGAGAGACGACCTGTTTCGCTCTTCAGCGTGAGGACCACTCTGCCGCCCTGCACGGCCCATTTCTTCAGGGTTTCACCGTTGAGTCTGTTGCCATCCTTCAGCTCACCGGGGTAAACATTGAGCAAAACCAAGGTGCTGCCACGATGGCCATCGAGCTTGATGAGCGGGCGGTAGTTGCGCTCGCAATGAATGTCCGGCAGCCGACCCAGCGCGGTGTAGATGGCCTTGGCTCCGTGAGGATCAGTGCGCATGGTTGAATACTGCGGATAGACATCGCCCAAGCGAAAACGCTCGCCGAGCACGGTGGCGAAACCCCACGCGGTGGCCAAGCCGATGGCGAGTAGCAGGAGGAGGGCGAAGGGTGAGCTACGACGCATGGCTGAGGATCTGCTCGTGGTTTTGCGCAAAGCGGCTCACGGTTCCGGCATCAACTTCATGCCAGCCATACCAGACGCGGTCAAAGGTGCGCACCTGCTCCGTGAAGTTCGCGGAAAGGGCCTCGCGACCACGCGACCGCCAGCCCAGTTCCCGCAGGTAGTCGCCGTTTGATTTCGACCTCGTGATGGCAATCAATCGCTTCTCACCGAGATGGGCGAGCGTGGCCAGGAAGAAGGCGCGCAGGGCCAGCCGCAGCTCACCCGCATCCAGCTTCTCACGCGCCAGCCGCAGCCATTCATCTTCCGGTAACTGAGTGGCCAGGATGCTCTCGCTCTCCAGATTGATCTCCGGCGCAGCTTCCGCTTCAGCGACCACGGGAGCCTCTTCCCGACTGCGCTGCCAAGTCCGATAAAGCAGCACCGCGAGCGTGGCCACGATGACGCCGATGAGCGCATAAATGATCCATTCCAGCGAGGCGAGCCAAGCACTGCTGCCCGGAGTTTTTTCATCGTTCACCTGCGAATCGCGATGGAACAGCTTATCCAAAAGACCGCCGATGAATCTGGCGATGCTGCTCATGGCCGAGCCCATCCAATCCGTGAAATCGCGGATGATCTTGCCGAACCAACTCTGGCTCTCAGCCGCCGCTGGGTGCTCGCGTGGGAAGCGCCATTGGTATTCGCTGCTGGAAAGCACGTCCTTGATTTTCTGCTCCAGCTCCACGCCATGAACATTCAGCACTGGCGGTGTATTGGTTTTACCAACGGGCATTTTTTGGCTCAGCTTCTCCGTGCTGATCTTGGTGGAAGGCGGGACGGCATCCCCGATCTTTGCCTGAGCGGGGTTCGCGCAAAGAACACTGAACGCGATGAGGATGACGGTGGCCTGACCACGCAGCTCCCGCAGTCGCACTTCCAAATCCACGCCGCTCTTTCTGGCCGCGCCATAGAAACAACGCAGCACATAGAGCGCCTTCGCCAGTGGTCCGACGACCAGATAACTCAGGCCGATGAGCAGAGTCTGAAAGGAGGAAGTCATGTAAAGCATGGGCTGCCGCGTGAACTCGTTATCGGCTCCTGTGAAGGCTTTGAGCAAGATGCACAGCGTGGCAAAACTCGCAAACAGGTTCAGATAAACGAGCAAGCCCACGACCGTCAACAAGCCGATCATGGTGTGGTTTTGACCCGGCAGGTAATGCGACTGCGTCAGCGCTTTGTTAAGCAAGGGCTTCGTGCGGCCTCCATCACGGAAGTGCTCAGCAGCGAAGACAGTGACGTTGTGATAGAAGGCATAAGCCCAGCCCATCGGCAGCACAGCGATGGAGGCCAACGTGAGTAGCCAAGGCATGGACGCATGAACCCAGGCCTGCGAGGCGATTAGCCTCAGCCAGCCCCGCAGCTTCATGGGCGCGAGTTCTTCCTTGCCCTCGATCATGGCCATCAACTGCTCGCAATAGAGCGCCTGCCAAACCTTCATCCACACGTAAAGCAGCGCCAGAATCAGCGAGCTTTCCAGCACCCGACTCTCCGCCGCAGACGAGCGGCTCATGTCACTCCAAAAGAAGAACAGATAAGCGACAAACGGCCCCGTCCCCCAGTAATAAAAGGCCCAAGCCGTAGCTGTGGAACGACGCAGCAGATGCGTGGCCTCTTCCACGATGTGGAGGAGGTTCCGTTGATCTTTCTGCTTCGGTGAAGACATGGGGGCGGGGGGAAGTAGTGAGGAGCCAGTAGTCAGTAGCGAGTAGTCTTTGCGGCTGTCATCGGCTTATAAGCATGGGATCTACTTCGTAAACTACTCACTACTCTATTCTGGCTACTGTCTCCTAAAGTGCATCTTCTCCCAGATCTTCCCCTCATGGAAGTCTGAGGGGATGCTGACGAGCACTTGGCCGAGGAGCCAAAAGGTGAACCAGAGTCCGGCGAGGCCCATCACAGCCTGCACGGCGGTAGTGAGGATGAACCAGTCGCGCTTCGGCTTTTCCTTGATCTGCGTCTTGGCTTTGTAACAGGCCCCACAGACCATGCGGCCATCGAGTTCCGTCACGCACTCGCGACAGAATGGGCTGCCGCAAGAGGTGCAACGTGCCGCCGCTTCACGTCGCGGATGAATCAGGCAAAAGGCTCGCTGGAGAGTGGTGGCGGTCATTGGCGTTAGCTCTACGACTCCATCGTCGGCGGTGTGTTGGATACTGGAGCAGGTGCCTGAGCACGGCGTTGGGAGGCGATGATCAGTCCAAACAAGGCCAGCACCGCTGTCACAATGCCGAGGCCTATGAGGGGCCATGCGCCCCATGAGGCTTCTTTCAGGGTAAGGTTCGCTATCCAGTTAAGCGTGGCCTTGGGATCACTGCTCAGCTTCTTCGTTTGCTGCATGATCATCCCGGCTATGAAGAGTCCATAGTAAGCGAGGCCGCCCAGAAGTAGCGTGACCAGATTAGCCCAGAGCAGTCCAACCAAGCCGTTCTGCGTGCGATGCCGCATGGCTTTGGCCAAACCAGCGATGACGATGGCCAGCGCGCAGAGAGCGATGACGATGCCCGTGATGAAGTAGGGCACGCTGTTCACAAAGAGTTCACTGGCAAACATCACGCCCCAGAGCAGCGTGAGCACAAAGGCCCATTGGACCATCTTGGAGCCGTGCCACTCCGGTTTGACGCCCGTGAATGGCATCATGGGCACGGACGGGGTCATGTCTGACTCGGCTGGCATCTCCCCCTGATGATGACGGCAGAGAGCGTTCAGATCAGCGAGCACCGCGCGAGCTCGCTTCTCCCGTTTCAGCGGTTTCAAGCGCAGTGAAAGCACGGCGGTTTGCAGGGAGCAGACGCAGGTTTTACCCTTGATCAAATGGATACTCAGCGGGATCGCGGCCACGCCGCCAAGGCCGAGCATCAACCAAGTGAAGGTATCGAATCCAGAGGTCGTCAGCCCATAAATGAACAGCGCCGTGAAGATCGTGAGCACCAGTCCGAGCAGCACCGACCACCACACATGACGGCCGGTTCGTGTGAGGGTGAGCGCTTGGATGTTCTTGTAATCAATGCGCCGATACATCTCGCGATAGGCGAAGATGAAGCCCTTTGATTCCACGACCAGCAAGTGATCCGGGCCTTTCCACAAGCTGCCGCGCAGGCCGTAGTTGCCAGCGAGCAGGGTGTAGTCATCAAAGGATTTTCTCATGATCAGCTACTTCCAATGTTGCACGATGGCGACCACGCTGACGGTCCAACCCGTAATGACCAGCAAGCCGCTCACGATGGCCAGAACCAGCCGCAGTCGGCCTCTCGGTGCGATGCTGCGCGGCGCGTTCCAGTATCGAACGGCCACGAAGATGGCGGCGGGAGCAGCGATGAGCGTGAGCATTAGCGGAATGAACGCGAAGACATAGCCAATCAAGGTGCAGATGCAGCCGATGGCGACGATGAATGGCCCAATAGCCAAGCCGAGCGCGACGTTATCCCAAAGCGTGCGCGTGGACTCGAAGCGTTGATCTTTGACCTTTAGCCGAAGCTGTTCGAGGCACTTCAGACAAACTGTTTGAGTGCCCCATTGCGCGGCCCATGCGTCTGAAACAAAGACACCGCAATGGTCACAGGACTTGGTGGCTTTACGGTTCGGGCTGTAAAAACAAGCCGCCTCTCCTTCCGCTGGGGGCGCCGCTGGCAGGGGCGGCGGCGCATTGAGCGCTGACCGATACAGAGCTGGAAGTATAAGCGATTCCGTGCGCCGATGGCAGAAGGGGCACACTACACTACCGCCCGCCTGACGGATGAGCGCATCCGACAACTGGGACTGGCAGGAGGCGCAGCGGATGGAGGACATCACCGTTACTTCTGCACGACACGGGTGCCGCAGATGTGGTCATGCAGGCCACGCTTCTCAGGTTCATCAAAGGCGACCATGATGAATCCGATGTAGCAGGTCATGCCGCTGAGGATCTCTGCGCAAGCGCGACCAATAGCCTGGGCAAAGCTCAAGCCTGAACCGTCCACGCGCACCACTTTGATCCCCACGGCGAGCTTGCCGAGGGTGCCGCCATACTTGCTGACCATGAAGGTGCTGTAACCAATGTTGATGCCGAAGATGAGGACATAGACGAGCAACATGGAGCCGATCGCGGCGGCGTTCACCGCTGGGTTGTCACCATTGCCATTCGGCTGTTGCACCAGCGCTCCGAAGCCCGCCACGGTGCCCATGATCAGAAACATGAGCGCGTAGTTGATGATGGAGAGCAGAATGGAATCAATGATCTTCGCGGCAGTGCGAATCCAGAAGCCCGCATAAACAAAGCCATGCGGATTCTGCGCGAGCACCTGGCCCGGCACCACGCCTTCACGCATCTGCTGGACGATGAGGTCTTTTTGTTGCTCCGCCACATAGACGCCGCCGATGCTGGGTGAGCCCTCAGTGCTGGCCAGATCCGGCCTCGCTAGGGAGAGCGGCTGCCATGAGGTAAGCCCTTCATGCCAGACGAGCGTGTCCGGTTTGATGCCGCCATTGCGGGCGAGGGTGGTGAGGTCGAGCTCGGTGATCGGCCCTTTCTGCTGTCCGTTGTCTGCGTAATACCAGTTCATCATCGCGGGTGGTTGCGGGGTTGTTTGTGCGCCCCACATGCTTGCGAAGACTCAGACACATGAAAGTAAAAAATGCGTGAATTACACGCCTGCCCTATTTCTTGCCAAAGAGACGCCCGAGGAAGCCGGGCTTCGCGGCCTTCTCCTCTTTCGGCGCGGCAGCAGTGGGCGGCATCTCCTTCGCGGACGGGGCCTGAGTGGGAATGCGATCCGTGGCTCCCTTGGCCTGACGCGCCATCGCGCTCTTGTTCAAGTGCTCGATGATTTCCGGCTTGAGCTTCCACACGGGTTCAAACTCTGCCAAGCCCGAATGCCAGATCAGCGTGTCCGTGGTGACGACTCCTGAGCGCGCCAGTTCCCCGAGCTTCTGCTCAGTCAGCGGCCCAGTGGCGTGGCCTTCAGCGGAGTAATACCAGTTCATGGCAGGTGAGCTTGCGCAGAACCTAGCCGACGATAACGCCTTTGGCCTTGCGCTCTTTTTCGCGTTCCAGCACAGGCACCTTCTCGCTGGTCTCCATGATGGGAAGTCCAAGCTCGCCAATGCGCGAGAGCGTGAGCCCTTTGAAGAGTTCGATCTCGCCCGCCATCTGCTTGAAGACATCATCTACGGAGTAGAGACCGTTCGTGCCGCTGACGGCGAGGATGAGGTCACGAAGGAATTCCCAATCATCCCGCGCTTCACCGGGAGATTCGATGGCTTTGTTGAGCTTTTGCAAGCGGCCTGTGACATTGATCATGCTGCCGCGCTTTTCCGCGTAGGTCGCAGCAGGAAGAACGACGTGGGATTGCTCCGCAGTGGCATTGGCCAAAACATGGGTCGAGGCGAGGAACTCGATCTTCTGGAGTTGACGCGCTTCCAAGCCTGCCTTCATCAGATTCTCACCCAAGACCAAGACCACGCGGGCGCGAGCACGGGTGATGTTCTCAAATACCGTGTCCAGATTAGCGCCGGGCTCCACGCCCCAGATGGTGCGAACGCCATTGCTGTTCGGGTTCAAATCATCTGCCCGCAGGTAGTTGTCCGCTCCGCCTGTGCGGGGAATCACCGCGAAGTTTTCGACGCCCAAGACGCGAATGAGGCACTTGCTCAGGTAGAGTTCTTCGTTCGTCATGCGACCGGAGCCGATGATGGCGATCTCACTCGGCTTCACGCTCTTCAGCGCTTCCGCGATTTTAGCTATCGCTTGTTTCCAAGTCGCGGCCTGGTGCTTGCCGTCCACTTTGATGAGCGGCTGCGTGAGACGATACTCACTGTTCACGAAATGGAAATCAAGGCGGCCCTGATCGCACATCCACGTTGAGTTCACGTCATTGTTCTCGCGCGGGGTCTGGCGGAAGACTTCCTTCTCACGGCTGCTGATCTCCATGTTACAGCCGCGCCCGCACTTCGTGCAGAGGCTCTTTGTTTCCTTGAGGAACCAGACGCGCTGCTGGAAGCGGAAATCATTCGAGGTCAATGCGCCGACTGGGCAGATGTCCACCGTGTTCAGCGAGTAGTTGTTCTCCAGCCTCTTGCCGGGATGCACAGACAACGTGGTGAAGCTGCCGCGTTCGGTGAAGCCGAGCACGGGATCATCAGCAATCTCAGCGGTGAAGCGAATGCAGCGTGAGCACATGATGCAGCGCTCATCATCCAAGCGAACGCGCGGCCCGATGTCCACATTCTTCGGCTTCTTGACCTTCTCTTCGCGGAAGTGGCTCTCGCCATTGCCGTGCTCCACGCTGAATTCCTGAAGCTTGCACTCGCCCGCCTGATCACAGATGGGGCAGTCCAAAGGGTGATTGATGAGCAGGAGCTCCATCACGCCTTTGCGACATTCTTCAGAGAGCTTCCCCTCCGTGCGAATGCCCATGCCTTCGCCAATCGTATTGGCACAAGCGATGACGGGGCGCGGCATCCAGCCGATCTTCGCAAAACCATCCTCATCCTTCTCCAGTTCCTGGCCCGGCGTCGGACGCGGTGGCATGCCCATCTCCACGAGGCACATGCGGCAGTTACCCGGCGAAGAGAGCTTCGGGTGATAGCAGTAGTGCGGCACCATCGCCTCGGCTTGTCGGCAGGCTTCGATCATTCGCGTTCCTTTGGGGAACTTCAACCACTGTCCGTTAATTTGGACATTCACCAAATCCACGGGGGGCGGTGATGCAGGGACAGGAGTTGGGGCGGTGCTCATGGGGATGAATGCGGACAAGCCTATTATTTGTTCACGAGGGCAACCAGCAAGGGAATTTGTGAAATATTTCACAAAGTCACCGCGCCGAAAAACATCTATTTCAAGGGGTCATTTGAAGGACTGAAAAATATGAAACTTCGATTAGCAAAAACTTTTTTTCGCGCAAATTGAATGGATGCGTTAAATCGCCGTCTCAGTTAGCTCAGTCAATTAAACTACAATATGAAATCAACATTCAAGCTCCTCAGCCTCGTCGCCATCAGTGCCATCGCACTTCCAAGCCTCACCATCGCCGCTCCTAAAAAGAAGACGGACGAAACCCCAGCCGCAGCAGCCGAAAAGGCCACTGACAAGCCGAAGAAAGACACCTACCCGCTTTACGGCGAAGTGGTCTCCCTCGACAAGACCACGCTCGTCATCAAAGGCGGCAAGGACAAACCAGACCGCAAATACGCGATCACGAAGGACACCAAGTTCGTCAGCCATCCTAAGGGTGGTGAGCCAAAGGACGCTACTGCTGCCGATGTCAAAGTCGGTGCAGAAGTCGGTGGTCTCCTGAAGAAAGCCGCTTCCGGCAGCGACGAAGTCGTCTCCATCAATGTGGCTGTGAAGCAGAAGGAAGACAAGCCAGCCGCCACCACCAAGCCTGAAACCAAGACCGAAACTCCTAAGAAGAAGAAGGCCGCCTAAGCTTTCCCGCTTCTAATCTCGTTTAACAAAGCGGCGTTGTGGATTCCACAGCGCCGTTTTTATTTGGAGAGCTTCGCCGCCAAATTTCCTGATGCGGGCTAAAGCTCCGCGCTCCTTATAATCACACCAGATTCGCCGCAGCCAGAACCGTCTCAGGATTCACAATCTTGCTCTCCAGCTCCGGCTTGGTATCGCCGATCATTTCATCTCTGAACTTCTTCACAAAGCTTTGGGTCGGCCATGAACAAGCTTCACCAAAGGCACAGATGGTCTTGCCCTCGATGTTGTTCGCCACGCGCAGAAGCTCATCCACATCAGATGGACTTGCCGTCCCTGCCACGATGCGGTCGCTGATCTTCTTCATCCACAGCGAACCTTCACGGCAAGGCGTGCATTGGCCGCAGGATTCGTGCGCGTAGAACTGATTCAGATTGTTGATCACCCAGCTCATGGAGCGGCTGTCATCCATGATGATGACGCCGCCAGAACCCGCCATCGTGCCGCAAGCAGCCATGGTATCGAAGTCCATCGGGATGTCCATGATGCCTAGTTCACGACCGTCCTTGAGCTTGAACTTTTCATCGGCGCGCAGCACTTTGGCAGAGCTTCCGCCAGGGATGATGGCCTTGAGCTTGCGACCGGGTTTGAGTCCGCCGCAGAGGTCATTGATGACTTCACCCATGGTGACGTGTCCGACCTGAACTTCAAAGTAACCGGGCTTCTGCACATCACCGCTCACGCAAAGAATGCGCGTTCCCGTGTTATTCGGCGTGCCGAGCTTCGCGTAGGCTTCGCTGCCCATTTCGAGAATGTGCTTCACATGGCAGAGCGACTCCACGTTGTTCACGATGGTCGGGCTCATGTAGAGGCCGAGCGCCGCCGGGAAATAAGGCGGCTTGATGCGCGGGTAAGGACGCTTGCCTTCAAGCGACTCGATCAATCCGGTCTCTTCACCGCAGATGTAAGCGCCCGCACCACGATGAACATAAATTTCAAGGTCGTAGGCTGTTCCACCGACGTTCTTGCCGAGGTAGCCCTTCGCCCGTGCTTCCGCCAAAGCCTTCTCCAGGATGATGGCCGCTTCAGGGAACTCCTCACGAATGTAGATGTAGGCTAACTGCGCCTTCACCGCGAAACAGGAGATGATCATGCCCTCAACGAGCTGATGCGGGTCCTGATGCATGATGTAGCGGTCCTTGAACGTGCCCGGCTCGGACTCATCCGCATTGCAGATGAGATAGACCGGCTTCGTGTTCGTCGGCGGGATGAAACCCCATTTGACACCCGTCGGGAAACCCGCGCCGCCACGGCCACGCAAGCCGGATTTCTTCACTTCATCAATGATGGCCTGCCGCTCCATGCCGAGCGCTTTTTTGAGCTGCACATAGCCACCGTTGCGGATGTAACAGTCGATAGAGGGATCGTAGTCCGCGCGATCCACATTACGGAAAATCAAGCGGTGCTCCCGTGCGTGGGGTTCCTTGCCTGGCTTGTAGGGGATCGTGGTGCTCATCACAAATACTTCTGCAAAAGTTCCGCTGCGCTCTCCGGTTTCACCGACTCATGGAAATCATCTTCCACCATGCAAACAGGCCCAAAGCCACAACTGGCAAGGCATTCAGCAAATTCGATGCTGTATTTGCCATCAGTGCTGATGGCGATCGGATGATGGTGATCCACATGCGAGCGGTCGATATTTCCTGCTTTGCAAAGCGATTCCATCAACTCATAACCACCTGCCATGGCGCATGAAAGTGTGCGGCACACGCGGATGTGAAACTTGCCTGGAGCCGTCTGGCGGAAGCCGGGATAAAAAGTCACTACTTCCAGAACTTGAATGGGTTCGAGGCCGAGCTTAGCGGCCACCCAGTTCACCGCTTCATCACTGATGAACCGGAAATGATGCTGGATCAGATGCAAGAGGGGCAGGACAGCACTGCGCTTGGAGACAGGGTAATGCGTGATTACCTCATCCATCTTCGTTTCGAGTTCTGTGGGTATTTGCATTCGCGCCGATTCTATCTGCAACCCATCATGCCTCTGGCAGGCGGAGCGGCAAGGCGATTTTGTGAAAAATTTCACAAGCGTTGCATCATCTGGCTTACTTCAACACCGTAATTATCTGCCATCTTTGGCTCACTAAGGCAAAACTCAGTTCTTGATTTTTACACGAAACCAAATTCGCCTGACCTCATTGCGTCCGCTTTTGGTAAGAACCCAGAGCGCTTTGTCATTCAAGAGTTCAATCGTGTCGGTGTCTTTTACGCCAGCAGCAATTAGTCGGGACTTGGTATAGGTGTAATGCAGTGTTGGATTACCCATATAGTAATTCTTGATGAACCAGTTTCCTTTGTATTCATCGGCAATCGTTCCACCGATATAAAATTTGCCCTGAAAAGAGCCATCTTTATTAAAAGTGATGAAATGTTGTTTGGCAGCCTCTTTAAGCGTCCAAGTCCCGTAAATACCGCTCAGATTAACTTCTGGCGGGTTGAAAGGATCGAGCGCATGAGCATGAGGGAACCAGAAACACGACTGTATGAAAAGAGCCGTGATAAACGTGCTCACGGGCTTATTCAGCATGATTGAAGATTCGGTTATAACGCTTCCAGTTGCTTCGGAAACGCATCACACAGCTTTGAAACTGGCACAGGGCCGATCATGCCACTGGAATGGAACTCCATTTTACCACTCTCGTCACAGAACCAAACTTCATGGGCACCCGCTGCGAAGTAGAGCTGCATCTTCCCCATCATTTCCTCACGGCTGTTGGAATTGGAAATGATCTCCACACAAATTTCAGGCGCGATGGGGAGGCTGAAGGCTTTCTTGTGAGGGGCCAGTCGCTCCTTCGAGATCCAAGCCACATCGGCTACGCGTGTGCCGTCCGTGGTTTCGATGGCGCATTCGGTGATGACATGCCCTAACGACATCAATCTATCCAACAGGGAACCGATACGCGATTGAAAGCCCCCATGCCAAAGAAAGGACGGACTCATCATGATTTTACCAAAACGATTGGTTTCAATTTTATAAGGCAAGTCCTTTAAATGCGGACTCGCGCAGACTTCAGCCCATGAGATCATGCCGGGATATAAGCTCGGTCTGGCCTGAAAGCAATGCTTTGGCTTACCGATCACACTCGCCCATCACGAAATCCAAGCTGCCGAGGATGGCGACGACGTCGCTCATCATGTGGCCGGGTAGGATCTTCGGGAGGATGCTGAGATTCACGAACGAGGGGGCGCGGATCTTCAGGCGATACGGGACGCCGCCGCCTTTGCTGCAAATGTAGAAGCCGAGTTCGCCCTTCGGATTTTCAGCGCCGAAATAGACTTCGCCGACGGGGGCATCAATGCCTTGCGTCGCGACGATGAAATGGTGGATCAGCTCCTCCATTTTCATCAAAACCTTCTCCTTCTTCGGCAGGACGCCTTTGGGATCGCCGACGTTAATCGGGCCACCAGGCACATCCGCCATGATCTGACGGAGAATGCGCACGCTTTGACGCATCTCTTCCATGCGGACCAGATAGCGGTCGTAGCTGTCGCCCGTCGAACCGATGGGGATGTCGAACTCATACTTCTCGTAGTCGAGATAGGGATGAGCCTTCCGCAAATCATGGTCCACGCCGGAGCCGCGCAGGTTCGGACCGCTGAGGCCGTAAGCGATGGCGTCTCCCTTCGTGATGATGCCGACGTTTTGCGAACGGCTCATGAAGATGGCGTTGCGCGTGAGTAGGGAATCCACTTGATCAAGAATCGGCAGGAAGCCGTCACAGAACTTCTTGAGCAAGTCCAAAAAGCCGTCTGGCAAATCACGAGTCTGGCCACCGACTCGGGTGTAGCTGGTGGTGAAGCGAGCGCCGGTGAGCAACTCACAAAGATTGTAGATTTTCTCGCGTTCCGTGAAGGTGTAGAGGAAGACGGACAGAGCGCCGACATCCATCGCGAAGGCACCGAGGCCCAGTAAATGCGCGGAAATACGGGCGATCTCACAACAGATCACGCGGATAGCTTTGCCCCGTTCGGGAAGCTCCCAGCCCATGAGCTTCTCGACAGCGAGCGCATAGGCCACGTTATTGGCTAGAGGAGCGAGGTAATCCAAGCGGTCCGTGTAAGGCACGAACTGGTTGTAGTGCATGTTCTCCGCGATCTTTTCATCGCCACGATGGAGGTAGCCCACATCTGGGTCGGCCTTGGTGATGATCTCGCCGTCCAACTCCAGCACGATGCGCAAGACACCATGCGTGGCTGGATGCGACGGGCCCATGTTCAAAATGAGCTTCTCGCCGATGAGATCGCTCGTGGCTTCTTCGTGAGCCTGCGCGTGTTGCGCCGCTTTTGCGGCGGTGTCGGGCGCTTCTAGCTCGTGAACAGTCGTGGCCATAAGGCTTAAGGGAACGGTGAAAAGGATTATTCTGCAAGACCAGCCAGCGGCAAGGCGAATTTGTGAAAAATTTCACAAGCGCGTCTTTTACCTAAGCTCACAAAGCGGTCTTGGCGAGCTTTTCACACGCTTTTACGTCCAGCTTTCCACTGGCGAGCGTCGGAATATCCTGGACGCGGACCATCTTTTTAGGAATCCAAAGCGGCGGCATCCCGCGGTCGAGGAGCTTGTAGCGCAGATCGAGAATCTCCTGCTGCACACTGCCGCCAGCCAAGGTGGTGAGCAGCACGAGCGCCTCACCTTTCTCCACATCAGGAACTCCGATGACGGCGATGCGGCGCGTGCTCTCCCCTTCGATATTGAGGGCTTTCACCAATGACTCCTCTACCGTTTCATGCGGCACCATTTCGCCAGCGATCTTACTGAAGCGGCTCAGACGGCCCTCAATGTAAAGGAAGCCGTCGGAGTCCATGCGGCCAATATCTCCCGTGCAGAACCAGCCGTCCTTGATGACTTCATCCGTCTTCTTCGGGTTGTTCAGATAGCCTTCAAAGACGTTCGCGCCTTTGAACCAGACCATGCCGCTTTGATGAATGCTCAAAGGTTCTTCCGTCTCAGGATTGGTGATTTTCACGGCCAGACCTGGCAGCAACTGACCCACACTCCCTGCGCGATAGCTGGGCATGACGACCGAATCCTCATTCTCGCCCATAGGATCGGGCAGGTTCACATTGCTGGCGGGGGATGTTTCTGTGAGGCCGTAGCCCTCGTAGATTTTCTTGCCAAACCGAGACTCAAAGGCTTCCGCAACCGCCTTGGGCAGCTTCTCTGCGCCGGTGACGATGATCTTCAGCGAGGCCAGAAGCTCAGGATTCACGCCTTTCAAGTAGCCGCGCAGGAAGGTGGGGGTGGAGACGAAGAGGGAGACTTTGTGCTTGGAGATGAGTTCGGCGAGCTTCTTCGTTTCCAACGGCGTGGGATACATGACGAGGTTCAAGCCCGAGATCATCGGATAGAACAAGGTGACGGTGCACCCAAAACTGTGGAACAGCGGCAGGCAGCCGAGGATGCTGTCCGTGCTCTTGAGATTCAAGCGCGAGCCGAACTGGCAGACGTTCGCCATGAGATTGCGATGCGTGAGTGCGACGCCTTTCGGATCGCCACTGCTGCCGCTGGTGAAGAGCAGGAGCGCTTCTTTGCTTCCGCCCTTTTTGGAGATTCCGAGCACGGACGCCAGGACCGTAGCAGGAAGCAGTTTCGACAATATTAACCACTTGCCGATGGCGCTTTTCTTCTGCGGAAGGAGTCGCTCAAGGAAGGTGAGCTGGCGGTTCGGTGGCCAGGGGAAACTTTGCAGCTTCCGCACAAACAAATCAGCAGTCAGGTAATGATCCACGCCGGATTGCTTGATGGCGCTGTCCACGGCGCTGCGACCGGCAGTGAAGTTCACATTGACCGGAATCTTGCCCGCGAGAATCACGGCAAGGTTCGCCACGACAGCTCCAAATCCCGGTGGCAAAATCACGCCTACGCGCGGCTTCTGCGTGGCTGCTTTGACATGCTTGCTCAGCACGATGGCGGTGGCCAGAATCTTGTCGTAGCGCCAGACCTGATCATCCTTCCCATCGAAGAGTCGGCCCTTGGAACCGAATTTCTTCATGCCTTGCAAGAGCGCATAACCGAGGCTGCGATTCAGAATCGGACTGAGGGAAAAACACTGCTCCGCCAGTTGCATCAGCGCTTCCTGATAAGAGGCCACATTGGCCTCGCCCACCTTCTGAACCGCGCCAAAGGCGAAGACGGAATTCCCTTCATGCTTCGCTGATTCGATGGGCAATCTCACCTCATTCGCGTTCAGCACATAGAGCGGCAAGATCGGAACCGCCGCGTGCATAAGTAAGTCCAGCTTCGCGCCCGAAACAGAAGTCAGCGCGCCCGGTTGCGTGGCGGTATCTGGCGGCAAATAAACGACGATCTTCCCGCTCTTGATCTCCCCTTGAATCTCCGTCTGGAGGGCCTCTGTTTGAGACGCATTCAAGGCGATTTCTACGGCCTGAACATGGGCCGCTTCCAGATGGCTCTTTATCTTCACATCGAAGGTCGCGCCACGTTCCATGAGATAAACCAGCGATCTCCCTTCCAGCATTTTCTCAAGCTGATGTAGATCCAGCAAACCCAGTTGGCTGGGAATCAAGAGCGCTCCCGATGAAGGGATGTTCTCTAGGCCGAGAATCGGTATGGGCCTTAACTTGAGAGGAGTAGGTTGGGACATCGGAGCGAAAGTAGGACTGTCACAGTAGCAAACTCTCCAAGGAAAACAAAGCGGGACTTGGAAAAGTTGTTGGAAAAAGTGCTAAAGGCTTCAAGTGTTAAGAGTCAGCGCGCGGCGAAGAGATGAGCGGGGGAATCCGCCTTGAACCTTGAGCCTTGACGCTTGAACCAAAATCCATGTCCCCTTCCACCATCCTAGCTGCGACGCTTCCCGTCTATTTGACGATGTTCGTCGGTGCCCTCGTGCGAAGGCTGGGGTGGCTACCGAAAGAGGCTGATCCGGGCATCATGCTCCTCTGTGTGCGCCTCCTCACCCCGTGCCTGGCCATTGCCCGCATCGTGGGGAATCCGGCCCTCGATGATGGCAAACAAGTGGTGCTGGCAGCAGGAATTGGCTTCTTCTCCATCGTCATCTCCATGTTCTTTTGCTATGGCATCGGAAGCCTGTTGGGATTGAAGCGCGGGCAAGGCGTCAGAACATTCGCTCTGACCACGGGGCTTCAGAATTACGGCTTCGTGGCCATTCCAGTGATCGAGGCGCTCTTCGGCCCGCATTTAATCGGTGTTCTATTCACTTACACGCTCGGCGTGGAACTCGCGCTCTGGACGGTGGGCGTCAGTCTCTTGACCGGCTTGAACAAAGCTCCTTGGCGGCATGTGCTCAATCCCCCTGTGCTCGGCATTGTGGGCTCGCTAGCCTTGCATTACCTCGGTGTGGTGAACCTCATGTCTGAGCCCGTGCATAAGATGTTCTTCGCCTTTTTCGGCCAGATCGGTTCCTGCGCGATCCCGCTCAGCGTGCTGCTCATCGGAGCCACCATCGGGGACTTGATCGGCTCCCAAAAGATCGACTGGAAGGTGGCCATCTCCAGCCCGATCCTGCGGCTACTCATCCTGCCTCTCCTCTTCCTAGCCTGCGCGCGCTGGATTCCGATGACCGTCGAACTCAAACGAGTCCTCTGCGTTCAAGCCGCCATGCCTTGCGCCGTGTTCACCATTGTCATGTCACGTCATTATGGCGGTCACCCCGCCACGGCCGTGCTCGTGGTGCTCTCCACCACCCTCGTTAGTATCTTCACCGTGCCTTGGGCGCTGGACTTCGCGCTGCGTTTTGCCGGGGCCTTTTAACGGGCTAGCGCTGGCGGCCCACCTTTGTTGGTCGGCTTCACATCCTCATGTGAAGAAAGTAGATCAGTCAGTAATCCACTCTTTTCTGGAACCAAGGTCACCCGCGCACCGCTGCCGATGATCTTCTGCGTTTCCAAGACCTCAAACATCGCTTCGGACACCTCCGCATCCTCGGAAATCATCTGCAAGGCCTCGCCCACAATCTGCGGACGAATCGCCGCCGCTTTGGCGAACTCCACCGCCGCTTCACGCTCCGCCGTGCTGGTGATGATGCTAACCTGATTCGCGCCATCTTGTTTGATCGCGGACGTGACTTGGCGCAGACGATTGACCACCTTGCTCTCGATCTGGCGGATCATGCCCACATCACGAAAGTGGACTTTGCGGATATACACCGAGCCCAGCTTGTAGCCCCACTCATGGGACTTTGGCGAAACCTCACTGCGCACCGTATCGCTCATCGCATGACGATTCGTCATCATCGCGGCCAGCGGCATATTGCTCAAACAACGCACCGTGGAATTACTCACGTTCGCGGACAGAGAACCGCGCGGGTCCGTGTTCTTGAAGAGGTAAGCCACGGGATCACTGATGAACATTTCATGCCAGATGCCGATGCCCATCGGCGCACCTTCCTCCGAGTTCACGGGCTGGCTGCGGAGATATTCCTGATCCAGCCGCATATCGAGCACATAGCAGTTCCCCAGCCAGTTTACGATGAAGGCCGCAGGCCCCAGCTTGAACGGCAGGATGTGCAATCCCGGCTCATCAATGGTGGCCAGCACCTTGCCGAAGAGCACATAGACAAAGCATTGTCGCTCGTTCACGATGGCATACAATCCAAGGCCGCGCATCAGTGCTTGAAGCAGTGGCACACCGACGGCGCATCCTATGAAAGTGAATAAAATGGCTTGTAGGAAATCAATCATTTCTTTGCCTCCACGAAGACTTGTTGGGCTTTCTCGAACACGGACAGACGGACGTTACGCACATAGGCGCGCAAAGCATTCGCGCCCCGACTTTTCAATTCAGTGAGCTGCGCGGCTAATCGTGTTAGCGGCTCCACTTCGGCCAATGCACGAAGCGTTTCGATCTCCACCGCACGCTTGGATTGGACGATCTTCTGATCCGCTGAAGCCTGCGCCAGACTGATGTCAGACGAGACTTGGTTGTAGGCGGTATTGATCGCCGCGAGCGCGGACTCGACCTCCGGCGGTGGATCAATGCCAGTGATCAGCGTGGCATCGAGAACCATGCCGTAACGAGCCGCTGAGGAGAGGCATTCCTGATCCATGTGCTCATTGAGATCGCGAAGGTTCTTCCGCAAATCATTGATCGAAATACCGATGACCGCTGCGGCAATGGGCTCCCCTTCGATCTGCGGTGCGACGGGCGCTTCAAAGTTCG
>JANYJH010000325.1 GCA_025361865.1 Phragmitibacter sp. | reverse complement strand
CCATAGGCCGAGCACATAGTTGGCATACTTCGCATCGCTCACGCTCGCGGTCACATCATCGGCCACGACGCCGAGCGTGGGGCCGTAGGTCGGGAGTTTCGCGGCGTAGTTGGCGAGCCAGTTCACTTGGTCTCCGATGCGGCTGGGGTAGTAGTCTTGGCGTTTCATTTTGGATGTCGATTTGGGTTGAGGTTGAAAGTAGTCGGACGGCTGGTCCCAAGTGCCGCTGTCCCAAGTGCCGGTGTCCCAGTTCATGCGAAGAGAGGGATGAGGATGAAGGGACGAGGGATAAGCTCAGCTCCGCGAGGCGCGGGGTGGCCGCTGCGCGAAAGGGTGGCGTCGAGGCACCGTGCGGGGGCTCCGGCGGAGCAAATGGGGGTCGCCCCCGGAAGCCGGAGCGCTGCTCCCACGCCGCGCAGCGAAACCCCCGGACGGAGGAACTCTGCCCGCGCGAGCGATGGGGGCGCTACCATGCGCCGGAACTCCGCCCACGCGCCGTCCAGCGACGCCACCAGCGGCGGGAACTCCGCCCCCGCAGCGTCCGGGGCCGCCCCCGCGCCAAATGGGGGAGCCGTTTCCCGGCAAAATACCGCTGTTTCAAGCTGAAAAGCCATCGCCAAGGGCGATTTCGAGGCTGGGAGGGTGAAAATCGGCTTCATCACGGGAGGCGGTTGCGATGGCCCGCATTGGAGCACAGCCCCCGCGAGGTCCGTTAGTCCGATATTCAGGACGGCCAGTAGTCCTGAGCTTTAGCTCGTGTTCCCGCGGCTTGGCTGATGCGCAGCCTTGTGGCGAGAAGGACGGCCAGTAGTCCTGAGCTTTAGCTCGTGTTCCCGCTGCTGGCTAATGCGCAGCCGCGTTGCGAGAAGGACGCCAGTAGTCCTGAGCTTTAGCTCGTGTTCCCGCTGTCGGCTGGTGCGCAGCCTTGTGGCGAGAAGGACGATTTAGCGGGCTGAAGCCCAGCACTACTTTTCATCCTCGATGCCGCTGAGGAACTCCGTCAGCGTCACGCCCAGTCCCCACGAGAGCCGCGCGAGCACATGCACACCGGGAATCGTCTCGCCCGCCTCGACGCGGCTGATGGTGTCCCGCGAGACACCGCACTTCAGCCACAGCGCATACATGCTCATGCCGCATCTTTCCCGAAGCTCCTGATGCCGTCTCGGCAGCCGCGCGCGGAGGCGCTCGGCGTAGTCGTGGGCTTGGTGGTTATCCGGCGCAGAGGGCATCGCGGGGTCGTGCCACTTGCTAGGTGACGGCCTTTGCCCGCCAGTCTGCACGAGCTTGTAGCGCAGCTTCATTTGAATCGGCGCTTGCGGATCGGCTTCGTTGATTTCGAGAATCTGAAGGACGCCCACCGAGCGGCTCCCGCTTCGGCTGGCTCTCGTCCGCTTTGGGCTCCGCCTTTCCCCCGGCCTTCGCCTTCTCAAACTCCCGCGCCCTATTGTTGGCGTCGCCCAGGAGTTCGCGGATGAGTGTTTTCAGCGCGTTTGCTGTTACCTCCAGATTTTTCAGCTTTCTCTCCGCGCGAGCCTTCCACCGCTTTAGATCTTCATCCGTCAGTCCCGTTTCCGGCGGCCCGATCTCGGATTCCAATCGCGCCTCATGCAGCTCCATCAGCACTTTCTCATACTGCTTGATGGCGACATTGAGTTCGATCTGTCGCACGATGACGTTCGGATCGCGCGGGGCGAAGGAGGAGATGTCCACCGCGGGATCGGCGGCATCGGCTGGCTGTGGTGACGCAGCGCAGAGCAGCGTGGTGGCGACGAGGGCGAGGATACGATTGGTTTTCATGGTGTCTTGCTTGGTTGGTTAATGTTGAACTGGGATCATCTCTTCGGCGCGCTGTTTGGCCGGAACTTTGCGTGCCAGTCGCGCATGGCTTGGTTGTAGGCGTCGGCCTCGGCCACAAAACAACTGGAGACTGAGCAACCAGCGACAATCTGAACGCGGTAGCCCGTGGCGTCATCCACAAGCGGTTTGCCGTTCGACCACGGCTCCCCGTAATACAGAATTCTGAAGACTCCGGCCTTGATGTCCTGCGCCGCCGTCTCCGCGCCTTGCTTTTTGGCCGCCTCCACCTCCTGGGGCGTCGCATTGGGGGCTATTTCAGAACTGTGGATGGGGGAATTGTCCTTCGCGCTCTTGGGCAGCAGATCAGCGGATGCATAGTCCTTCAACTCCAAGTGATAGAAACTGTCCTCCCTGCGCTCGATTCCACCAATCTTCTCAATGGGGCCGGCGATGAACACGGACAGGCTGGTTTTCTCCAACATCGATCTGCCTACCCAGAAGCCATAGACGAGGGTTCCGTCTTTTGAACAGGATGAATCTTCTTTCAAGGTCGCGGATGTAAGCAGCGCGTTCTTATCTTTAATCTCCATGGTAACGCGGTCGAATGCCTTCAGCTTTCCCTCCGGCTTGAACTCCAGTTCCACCCAAGCCTGATCGAGGCCGCGAGCCTCGGTCCGGAGCTTGATGCCCATTTCCTTGATTTCTTCATTGGTCGCGGAAAGGTCAAACCACATGGCGTGGCACGGCTGGGATGCGGCGAAGAGAAACGCCGTGGTCAGAGCTGCAAGGACGCGATTGGTTTTCATGGTGTTGATTTGGTTTTGATTTGCGGAAAAGGATCACGGCTTGG
>JANYJH010000310.1 GCA_025361865.1 Phragmitibacter sp. | reverse complement strand
CCAGTAGTAGTAAGTGAACCAACTGCGGGCATCCGCGACGGCGACGAGATCCCCACTGCGCGGGTTGTCCAGCCCGGCGAAGAACTTCTCCTGCTTGGCCAGCACCTGTTGCACGCCTTGCGTGGACTCCAGCAGGGTGCGCACTTCTTGCGTCATGGACTCGTCTTGAAGGTAGATGTGCGCGACCTGATGATCCGCGATGGCGAAGACCTTACTGGCTCCGAGATCAAGCGTCTCTCGACCCAGTTCGTTTTTGATCGTAAGCCAACCTTTCTCACGGAAGACGCGGTTCAGATGCACGGGGCGGTCCACGCTGGTGATGCCGTATTCAGAGAGCAGCACCACTTTGATGTTCCGCTGTTCATAGAAGCGGATGAGATCGCCCACGACTTCATCTATCTGCTTCAGCGCGGGCGTGATCTTCTCCATGTCCAAGCCGAAGCGCTGAAGATCATAATCAAGGTGCGGCAGATAGACGAGGGACAGACTGGGCCAGCATTTCTCCTCCACCCACTTCGCGGAGGAGGCAATCCATTGCGTGGATTTGATACCTGCGGCTGGACCCCAGAAATAAGGGAAGGGGAAGCGCCCGAGGTCTTTCTTGATGCGGTCGCGAAGGCCCATCGGCTGCGTATGGACATCGAAGACCTTGCTGCCATCCGCCGGATAAAGTGGTCTCGGTGTGATCGCGAAATCCGCCGAGGAATACATGTTATACCACCAGAAGAGCTTCGCGCAGGTGAACTCCGGGTCTTGACGGCGTAAGGCTTCCCAGAGTTTCTCGCCACTCACCAGATGGTTGCTTTGCTTCCAGAAACGATGCTCCGCATACTCGCGGTCATACCATCCGTTGGCCACGATTCCGTGATCGCGCGGCAGTCGTCCGGTCAGCAACGTGCTCTGCATCGTGCAAGTCACCGCTGGCAACAAAGGCTGCACGCGTGCGATCCTGCTGCGCTCCAAGAACTCGCGGATACGCGGTGTGGCGTCGCAAATGAGACGTGGGGTGAGGCCGACGACGTTGAGAATGGCGGTGCGCTGCATGGTCTTAGGGCACGCAGACTAGGGCGGATGAGGGCGGCGCGCAAACGGCGATGCTCACATCCTCACCGTGCCAGTTCCTCCCAGCTCTTCAAGCCGACGATGGGCAGCGCGAATTCCGCCGCCTCCGCCCACGCTGCGGTGCCTGCTTTCCTGAACAAATCATGCAGCGGGCGCTGGCGGTCTGGCGTGCTGACTGTGCCCGGCTTGAACGTCCACAGGCCCAGCCGCAGTCCCCCTTCCTGCGCATGATCCACCTGGCGATGCCAGATGAACGCATCTATCAGCGGCTGCCGCGCGATCTTCTCCCACGCATAGGCAAAGCCCGCCGCCTGGAGGGTTTCGCCATCAGGAGTAGCGAGACAGTGGATGCCTTGTTCACTGAGGATGATCCGCCTTGGCTTCCCCTGCCAGAGCAGCTCCGGCTTCTCCATGTGGCGGCAAGCCACTTCGAGATTCTTGAACGTGATATGGGGCGAGTCATCCGTGGGCCATGCTGCCTTATCCAGCCAGGTGCGGGGATTGCCAAGATCATCCGCATAGGGATGATGCGCCAGATGCCACTCGAAGTCCCCGCGCTCTTTAGCCACTCGCGCGAACTCATCCAGAAACGTCCTGCCTGGGTAGGCTTCTTGGTCGCTTATCCCGCCCATCGAGACATTCCAATGATGATCGAGGGACAGATAACAGCGCGCCTTAGCGGAGTGTTTACGCACCGCTTCCATCGAGATGCGCACGGCCTTTTCATACTCGCTCGCCACGCCCGACATCGGCATATGATCGAGGTTATACCACATCCACTGCGAGTTCACTTCATTGCCAATGATGTAGCCCCAGACGCGGCCAAACTCGGGGTGAGCGCCGCTGTAACGCTCCGCGAGAAACTCCACTAAGGCCCGATAGTTCGCGATGCCTGCCGGGGTCGCCGTATTGAACGCGGCGATGTGATACTTCATGTCCGGCTTGGCCTTCGGATGAAGCAACAACGCATCACGCGCCGGATCATGCGTGGGATAGGCCAGGAGGATGCTGTAAACGAGAACGCCAGCATCACTGAGCGGCCTGATCTGCGCGTCCAATGACTTCACATAAGCCATGTTGATCAGCTTTGGGGGTGCTCCATCCGGCCCGGTGGCTTGATTTGGGGCCATCAGCGCGCCGAGGCTGACATTGATCCCCGCATGATGAATACCGAGTGAGATCGCATCATCCACCATCTGGACCTGGAGACCTTTCTTATCAGGAGGCGTCGGGAATGGAGCAGCATCAGGAGCCGCAGACAGCACCTGCGCAGCGAGCAGTAGAAACAATAGAAGACGGGGCATCCACAAGCATACGCTCACGAAGAACCGCTTACTTCAAATCAAACAGTAGCGCTTCCGCATCACTCGTAGCAGAGATTTTCAGGGTGGCTGTATCCTTCGTGGACAGGCCATCGCCTGCCGACATGGCCTCCCCATTGACCATCAGAGAGCCGCGCATAAGTTGAATCCAGACGCCGCGCCCCGCACTCAAGCTGTGCTCCGTCTGGTCTCCCGCATGGAGCCTGACGCGATAGATGAACGCATCCTGACGGATCGTGGCCGAGCCATTCCGTCCGTCCGGTGAAATCACCAAGACCTTCGGCTCATGCTCCGACTCAGGCTTTGGATGCCATTCCGTGTAGTTCGGCGTGAGGTTCCGTCGGTTCGGCACGATCCAGATTTGCAGCATGTGGGTTGTTTGATCCTTTAGCGGATTTTTCTCGCTGTGCATCACGCCCGTGCCCGCGCTCATGAGCTGGATTTGCCCAGGAAGTAGCACGCGATCATTCCCCATGCTGTCCTGATGTTGTAAGGCCCCCTCCAGCACATAGCTGAAGATTTCCATGTCCCTGTGCGGATGCATGGGAAACCCGCCGCCCGCTGCGATTTGATCTTCATTAATCACCCGTAGCGCCTGAAAATGCATGTGGCGCGGATCATAGTAGTCCCCGAATGAAAACGAGAAACGACTATCCAACCAACCGTGATTGGAGTGACCTCTCTCATTCGATTTTCGGAGGGTGAGCATAAATCAAGAACGGATGCCTAATAAGGCTACGAACGCTAAGATGTTAAGGGTGAACCAGTGAATATCTTAGCAAGAGATGTGCTCAAATGTGCATGAGTTTCAACAAGATACGATAAAAATTACAATCAACTGGCTGAGGTCAGTCACCCTTCTGCCGCCACTCTCCAAGCCGCCATCCGCGTGATGGATCAGTCCTTCGCAGCCCGTTTGATCATCCCTATGCGAACCTCACGCCATCCCGCTTCCACGTTGCTTCACCTATCCTGTCTTCTTACGCTAGCTATCGCTCTGGGGCTGACGCTGGAATTGGCGAAAGCCGGTGAGGTTTCCGTGGTTCGGTTGCCCGAAGGCTCTATGCAGCCGCGCACGGCCTCTGCAAAGGATGGCACCGCGCAGGTGGTGTTCCTGCAAGGCGATCCCAAATCTTCTCAGGTCAGGCTGGCGACCCTAGGAAACGATGGAACGCTGAGTGCGCCTTTGACAATCAGCGCTCCTGCTTCAACGGCTGTCGGAATGGGAACCGTGCGCGGTCCATCCATCGCACTTGGACGCGATGGAACTCGACATCTCCTATGGCATGGCAAGGCAGGCACTGCGACCGATGGCAAAGGCTCTGCCCTCTTCTATGCCCATGTAGATGCGGCGAACAAAGCGACCTCACCCGCAGACATGCTCAGTGCCACCTCAGGACTGGACGGTGGTGCCGCCATCGCCGCAGATGACAAGGGCAACGTGTGGCTCGTCTGGCATGGATTGCCTCAAGGCAAAGTCGGCGAAGCAGAACGACGCGTCTTCGTTCGGCGTTCAACTGACAACGGTAAAACCTTCTCCGAACCGTGGCCTATCAAGGGAGAAGATTTCGGGATCTGCGCATGTTGCGGACTTGCGGCCAATCTGAGTGCAACAGACGAACTACATGTGCTCTACCGAACCGCTGAAGAAACCAAGCACCGTGGGATGCGATTACTGCGCCTTCCCGCGAATGCTACCGATCAAAGCATTCCCGTGCTGCTTAAAAAGGATCAATGGGATCTAGCCGCCTGCCCCATGACCACCGCGCAATTGGCTCCCATTGGCGACACTCTGAGCGCCTCTTGGGTGAATGAATTCAAACGACAGCTCCTAGCTAAAGGCTTGGACTCACTCAGCATCTCAGGCAAGGCGATGGAGAACCATCCACGTCTTACTCAAAACGCGAAGGGTGAAACCTTGGAGCTCTGGACCGAAGGCTCCATGTGGGCAGAGGTGGCGAGCTCGTCTGGCGGGTCACTTCGTCCGATGGCAAACCACTCGGGGCTGAGATGCGCAAGCCCTTGCCTGTCTGGAGTTACGGGGCCAGCGCGGTGCTAGCTGACGGACGGTTTCTTGTCATTTACTAGCTCGGATTGTCCTAAACAAAAAAGGCAAGCCACGGTGGCTTGCCTTTTAAAAGAACGCTTGGGATCGACCGTTAGTGCTTCAACAACCACTCCGTCGTGCGGGGATTGAAGTCGCTACGAACGTCCCCGGAGCTGATCTGCATCTGTATGATAACGCGGGCCACGCCTTCCACTGGGAGTGTCTCAGCGACTTCAATCCGCGCACGACGGAGTGGTTGTTGAAGCACTAACGGTC
>JANYJH010000299.1 GCA_025361865.1 Phragmitibacter sp. | reverse complement strand
AGCAGCTTCGCTACGGCTTCGCCTTTACTCTGCCCTTGGGCATCATCGTCCTTCTCGCCATTCTCCTTGCCAGAATCCTCTTCCACTAGCCCCAGATGAGTAACAAACGCGTCTCCAAAGCCACCAGCAAGACAGCCAAGTCAGCTTTACTGGCAACTCCTCCGAAGGCCAGTAAACGCCAGCCGAGCATGACAGAGTTGAAGGAGCAAATGCATCGTTTAGAAGTAGAGATCGCCGCTGCGCCGCGTCTGGCCCGTCAGAAATATTTGGAAACGCTCGATGTCGTTCCCGCACCTGACACGATCCGCAGAAAGCGTCCAACCGCAGCCAAACCGCAGCTCAGCTACGCTCAAAAATTAGCAAAAAGAAGAGCTCGCAATCTTCAACTCGCCGAGTTCGCCCTCAGCTTCACGCTCATCGCCGGCCTCATGGCTTGGATCATCAAATGGTGGCAGGCCGTGCACTGAAAACATTGCTAAGCAGATAGAATCGTGACTTTACCATCACGCGTTTTGCTCAAGGCATGGAGCTGCTTCCGGTTAGCATCCATGTGTCGCACGATGAACTGATCCTTCGTCACCTGTAGGTGGCTGAAGCCATAGATGGCTTGTGCGAAGGGACCGTGCTTCACGCCCAGAATCTCCAAAGACCGAGTTCTGGCCCCACCACCACCGGAAACGATGAAGCTCGTGGGATGCCCCTCAAACTCCATGTGCTGAAGGTCGTGGTCATGTCCTGCAAAATAGAAGTCCACTTTGTATTGTTTGAAGAGTTCATCCCAATCCGCAATCAGGGCTGCGTTATCTCCATGTATCCCGTTGGTATAAAGTGGGTGATGAGCCATCACGACCAGCCAAGGCGTGGTGCGTGGCTTGGAAAGCTGGACTTTGAGCCAAGTCATCTGGGCAACACGCTCCTCCGCCGTTAGCTGATCTACACGATTTTTATAGTTGCTGTCCAGAACGATGAAAGTGATCAGCTGATTCGCAAACGAATACCACTTTGACGGCATCTTCCATCGTGTCTCTGGCTTGGCTTTGGCATAAGCCAGCTCCGCTGCCAGCTTAATTTTTGGCTCCTCATCATAGTCATGATTACCGAGCATCGCATAACAGGGACAAGGGAAAGCCTCTACGGGATACATTTGCTCAAATTGTTTTTCCCATCGTGGTGAGTCCACACCGCCTTTGAACGGCCCATAAAAATTGTCCCCCAGCAACAGCATCGCCTCTGGTTTGATCGTGTTGTCCTGAACATATTTCTTCATACCGAGAGCCACCGCAGTCTGGGCTTGAAGATCATCATTCGCGCCCCAGTCACCGATCATCAGCATGTGATGCCCACTAGAAGATGGTTCAACGGCTGATAGAGGAGAGGTTTTAGCACCTAAAGCAAGTGCCGCACTGTAGGCGAATGTTTGCTTCAGAAGACGGCGGCGATTTATCAATGACGGGGTATCAGACATGGAAAGAAAGAAGTTATACTTTTATAAACGAAAGCTCGCGCTCAGTCTCACTGAAAATGATGCAGGCGAATAGTCAGCGATAGAGCGATGGCATGTATTCGCGTTTATCACAATATGCTCAAGCCCTTTTCACCTTACAACCGCAGACGGTTTCTTCAGACAACGGGTGCTGCATTGTCTGGAGCGGTTCTGTCTGGTTTCGCGCAAGAACCGCCCTCGAAGAAACCTGCATTCCGTAAGGCCGTCATGTTCGGCACCGTCCGGGTCAAAGCGGAATCACTGATGGACAAATTTAAATTCGTGCGCGGAGCAGGCTTTGAAGGTGTCGAACCCAATGGCGGAATGAATCAACAGGAAGTGCTGGAAGCCCTGAAAAAAAGTGGTTTGGAAGCTGCCAGCGTTTGCTGCCACACCCATTGGGCGAAGCCTGTGACCAGCCCTGACGCCGCTGTTCGCAAGGAAGGAATCGACGGGCTTCTTCAGACCCTTCGTGATGCAAAAGCGTATGGTGCCTCCTCGATCCTATTCGTGCCGGGAACGGTCAATGCGGATGTCTCTTATGATGCCGCTTACAAGCGATCCCAGGAAGCCATTCGCGAAGCCATCCCTCTCGCCAAGGAACTGGAAGTTAGAATTTCAATCGAGAATGTCTGGAATAATTTTTTACTAAGCCCTCTGGAGATGGGACGGTTCATAGATGAATTTGAATCACCGTGGATCGGCGCTCACTTTGACATCGGGAACGTGCTACGAAGCGGCTGGCCGGAGCAATGGATTCGCATCCTCGGCAAAAGAATTAATCGCCTTCATTTCAAGGAATTCGATACGGTCAAAATGCAGAAAGAAGGCCTGTGGAAAGGCTTTGAATGCGACTTCCTGACTGGCAGCAATAACTGGAAAGCCATCATGGCGGCTTTACATGACATTGGTTACAGCGGCTGGTGTATCGCTGAGCAGCGCATGGGTATCAACCCCGGTGACATACAGAAGCTCACCGATGCGATGGAGACTATGTTCCAGATGTGAGCCGTTGCTCCCGCTCCACCAGTCGGAGAGATTCATCAAACGCCAAGAGCCTGCACTGATGCACGGCACCCTGGGCCAGTCCGGTGAAACTCAGAGCGCCATGAGGTTCCTCAGCGGAGACTAAATCCCTCGTGGCCACCAGCCATTCCTGACGCAGGTATTCAGACAACATATGTGCCGGAGGGATTTGAAACATGACCGCCAGTCCCGCCCAGATGGAAGCCATGTGACCACTGGCTTTACCCTCTACAAATTGCTGCCTGAACTTGCCCAATGCCCCCTGATACTTGGCTCCCCTAGTGTCATGAAGAAGAATGGCACCAGCGGCCAGACTGCGCCCGCGCGGCTCTTCATTAAGCTTATTGTTAAGGTCTGAATCCCCTTCCAACAAACCACTTTCATCCCCGTTTTGCGCAAGCTTCCATCCTTTAATAAGAGTTGGCGCAAGCAGCGGGAAAAATGTCTCAGAAACATAATCCTGCCAGTCGCTCAGCAAAGTGAGACGCTCTGTGGCTGGGCTATGAAAGACGACCGAGGCACAACGTGCGCGCACCCCTTGAAAAAGCCAGTGCGCCCATTCAAGCTGGTTCTCCTCAGTTGTTTTTTCATCATGCAGCACAAGCGGACCTGTGATGGGCACAGGGGGCTTTTTGCTGATTGGGAATGGCGTAATCATGATCGCACGGCTACTCTAGTGCGCTTGCTGTAACCGAAAACCTAAAACTCCTCCCCACCCTCATGTCGCTTGACAAGCCATCGGTTTCTTATGTTTGCCAACGCTGCGGAAACTGCTGTCGTTGGCCAGGGGATGTCATTGTGACTCCCGAGGAAATTGGTTTAATCGCCAAGCACTTGGACGTTTCAGAAACAGAGTTCATCGAGAACTACACTCGATTGAGTGCGAACCGAAAGCATCTCTCCATCATCGACAAAGAAAACGGCTCATGCCTTTTCCTTGAAGGACTCAACAACTGCAAAATCCAAAGCGTAAAGCCTGATCAGTGCAAAGGCTTTCCCAACAAATGGCGCTTCGATGGATGGCGCGATGTTTGCGAAGCCATTGAGGTCCAAGGTATCGAAGAGAACTAACCGCCTATCAGGCCGTTTTATCCAAGATGAGTGCTGCCGAGCGCCTGCGAGCAGGCAACCCGCCGCTGATCGCGCCAGAACTGATCGCACGGGCTTTTTCCACGCATTCATGCGCCTTTTGGAAATCACCCAAGGCCTTATGAACAGCGCCTAGGTTAATGTAAGTTTGGGAGAGATCACCTGGTTCCATGTCAGTGCCATCCGCTTGCTCGCGAATACCCAAAGCACGGTGATGCATCTCAAGCGCACGCTCGACTTCTAGATTCTGGTAATAGAGAACACCGAGATTATTATACACGCTGGCGACCTTACCACTGTGCTCACCGTGAACCCTGCGGAATTCTTCAAGTGCCTCCGTGTAATAATGAGCTGCGCGCTCAGGATCACGCATCGCCTTGTAAATCATGGCGAGGTTGTTCTTCACGGTAGCAGCCTTGTCAGAATCATGGATACCCAAGTCATCACTGAGTTTGAGTGCCTTTTGATAAAAATTCGCTGCCTCTGGAAGCTTGCCCCAACGATCATAGAGATAGGCCAACAGGGAATAGACGCCGACCATCAGCTCTGGGTCAGGCGACTTAGCATCTTGAATGCGGAAGAGCGCTTCGCGATAAAGCGACTCCGCCTTTCTGAAGTCTCCTTCCTGCTGGCGATACTCTGCCAATACGTTGATCTGCTCCACTAATTCCCCCAACCTCGTTTGATCGCGGTATGCGTTTCGTCTCGCTTCTTCGACACTACGAGCCGCAGCGGCAATCTGTTTTTCCAATGAAGGATTCACGGGGAGGGAGGAATAGGAGGTTTAAAATCAATTCTCAGAGGCGTCTTGAACGCAAGGACTAGCCTGCATCACGGTAGGACACCGCCAGTTCAGCAACAGTATCACGCGCAGACTGCATCCAAGAGCGCGATACGCCAGCGCCTTCATACCAGTGGGTATAAGCGTGGTTATCAAACATGATGTCGAACTGTTGCAGAAGACGCTCGAAGACTTGGGCAATCCCGGTGTGATTGACCAAGGCCAAACCACTGGAGGCGAAGCCTTCAGGAGCCGTTTCAGCCAGACCAATCTTAATGCCGGTCGGCACGTAAGAGGCAAAGTTCAGGCTCTTGCGAATGGCTGCCATGTTTTCATCCACTTCCTTGGCTTTGACTTCACCACGGAACAGGGCACATGCGGAAAGATAGACGCCTGATTTCCAGTCGATCTCAGCCGTGAAGTTGTCTTCAGAGAAGGTCTCACGGGCCAAGTCAGCGAAGTTCGTGCGGACCACGGACTCCGACTGAGCAGTGCGCATTGGTGCGAACGAAGCGGTCAGGAAGTGGTTGCCAGGGAATGGCACGAGATTGGTCACATACTCATTCAAGTCCGTGTTAAGACGGCCAGGGAAGCGCAGAGAGGCCGTGACTGAGGACATGATCAAAGCCACGATGTGGTTCAGATCCATGTAGTTCGGGCTGCGTTGGAAACGGGTCTTCGCGATGCGGAATAGCGCTTCGTTATCTAACAAGACGGCGCAATCCGCGTTTTCCCTGATCTTTTGCAGGGACAGCACCGCGTTATAAGGCTCAACCGCTGCGTCTGAGATGAGCGGTGAGGGAACAACGGAGAACGTGAAGATTTTCTTCTTCGGATAGGCCTGACGAAGACGTTCGATGATGAGCGATCCGAGACCGGAACCGGAACCACCGCCGATGGAGTGGGTGATCAGGAAACCTTGCAACGACTGCGTTTTCTCAACGGCGGAATCAATGGTGTTCATGATCTGGTCGATCACGCGTTCACCTTCGACGTTGTAGCCGCGAGCCCAGTTATTGGCCGCACCGGGTAGCTTGCGAATGATGCTGCCTTCATCAAACAGCTCAGACATCTCGCCACCTTCGATACGCGCAATCACTCCTGGTTCCAAGTCCACGAGAATCGCACGAGGAACATATTTCCCCTCACGAACCTTATGGAAGAAGACCTCCTGATTGGAGTTCGCTTTGACCACGGTGCTGTCTTTAACAGTGCCGTTTTCGTTCA
The DNA here is from genome assembly GCA_025361865.1 of Phragmitibacter sp. GTDB lineage: Bacteria > Verrucomicrobiota > Verrucomicrobiia > Verrucomicrobiales > Verrucomicrobiaceae > JANYJH01. The sequence continues at coordinate 4,277 of JANYJH010000299.1, read as the reverse complement.
GGCCATGTTCCTTCAGGATCAGCCGCCAAAAACTATCGGCGATCTGGTTGCCACACTGGCCTACGTGAATGCTCAGAATCTCTCTCATGTGCTGTCGTCTTTCAGTTCAAATCAGTTCCAACTTTTCAGATAAAATTAGCGTCCACGGCGGTCAACGAGATCACGGAGGCTGACCTGCGCCTTGTTGTCGGCGACTTCAGGGGCAGCCGCCACTGGGCCAGCGGTGAGCGTAGGTCCGCGATAGCCGGAATCCTGACGAACAACGTCTTTCGCGATCGTCTTGGCTCCGCTTTCTTCAGCGACTTGATAGAGCTGAATCAACTCCTGAACGCTGGCGCGCATGTCATTGATCTGTTGCTCGCTCATGCCCTCATTGAGATACCAGTTCGCGAAGGCCTTGCGCTGCCAAAGCTTGTCGAAGTTATGACAGATACGGTCGAGCACGCGGGAGATTTCCGTGTTGTTGGCCAGCATGACCATGCTCTTGCGATGGGAAGAGCCAGCCTGTTCCACGTAACCGATCTTGAATGCGGTTGGAATCCAATAAGTGAGTGGGAGGGTTTCTTTAACAGCAGCCAGAGCGGCGTCTGCTTGGGGTTTATCATCCATCACACCGCGATAGAGAACGGCGGTGCTGAGAAAGCGACCTTCCATGGGCGAACAAGCAGCGAAGACGGCATCATTGCTGAAGAGGGACTTGATCATGTCCTCAATATTCATCTCCTCGAACTTACTGCGGTCAGGCGGCGTGAGTGGTGCGAAGGCGCACATGAGGAAGTGCAGGGAAGGCTGGGGAACGAGGTTCGTGAGCAATTCACGAAGACTGATTTCCACTGTGAGGAATCCGCTGAAACGCATGGAAGCGGTAAGGCCGCAGAGCACTTCTGTAATGAGAAGGTTGAGATCATCAACGGTCGGGCTTTCGATGTTCCACTTCCGGTGTGCCAGCTCAAAGAGGGCTTCGTTGTCGAAGATCAAGCAGGCATCAGCAAGGCGACGCATCGTATTGAGTGCGAAAATCGTGTTGTATGGCTCGGTGACAACGCTGGAAACCTGCGGGGAAGGGAGTATGGCGCAACTGAGGATCGGGACTTCAGGACGTTGCTCCTTGATGGCTTCTACGATCAGAGCACCAAGCCCTGAGCCTGTGCCGCCGCCTGTGGAGTGCAATAGGATGAGACCACCGACGTTGTCGCTGCGGTCGATCTCGTAATTGATGCGGGCCATGACATCAGGAAGCATCTCACGACCTTCACCGAGGTAACCCACGGCGAAATTGCCACCAGCTCCTTCACTGCGGCTGAGAAGACTGGCAGGATTGAAGAGGGAACCGGACTTCGCTTTGACTTCGTCAATGACGCTCGGTTCAAGGTCGCACATCACGGCGCGTGGCACGTAGCTGCCGCCGCCGCTTTCACCGAGTTGAGAGAAGAACGAGCTCCAGTTACCACGAGGCGGCTTACCGTCGTTAGTTTGACCCGTGAGCGGATCAATATTGTGCTCTTGGCAGATCGTCTTCCAAAAGGAAGCTGCAATCTGATTTCCTGCCTGCCCGACTGAGACAACGATAGTGTTGTTAACCTTCATCCGATCTTATTCCTAGTTTTCTGGGTTACTGGTGATAGAACCGCGACTTTGCATCAAGACATTTCATAAGTCCAGAGACGAACACCGCGAATTCATTCTGAGAAAAATTTAAGCACAACAGCCGAGGTTTCAACTTTGGAACAGAAGGGGCTTTGGTGGTCGAATCGCAGGCCAAGAGGTTACAAAGCGTGCGCTCACTGGCAATTCTGGATTCAGATGAACTTTGCCGACGCTTGATTTCGTCTTTCTCTTCCTGAGTTGGAACGACGGCGCGGCGTATCTCCACCGGCTTGGCTGACTGGTTTTCAGGGAGGACTGATTTCGAGACGCTTGTGGCTTTATTTTTCTGCGCCATATCCCCTTGATTAGGTGTGTCGCTCTTATGGGCGGGACCTCCAAATAGGAATGAGAAGGCGAGGATCACGACGATGGCTACCAGAAGAGCCCACAATATCACGCCTATTCTGCCACGCGGAACGGCTTTGCGCTCCTTCATGGAAGGCACCTCGAGCAAGCCTGTAGCGCTGCCGTTGCGCTTAGGTGCATAGGTGACGGTGCTGGGCGACTCTGCTGAGTCATCATCAAAGTCTGAGACGGAGCCTGCGCTTTCCATCGGTTCCGTTGAAACTGCTGCCCGGCTGGTGCTTTGGCGCTTCGGAAGCACGATTCCATCACTATCTGAGTCAGGAATAGCTGCGTGTTTCTCAAAGTTTTCCAAGAACTCGGCGATGGTGGGAGACCGTCCTGTCTGCTGACATTTAGCATAACATTCCCTCAAGTAGCAGGTAAGCTCCTCCGGAACGGAATCGGGCAGAACTGGCAACAAAGCGGTCTGTTTCTCACCACTCAGCAGATAAGTGGCCAGAGCCATAAACGAGCGGTTTTTGAACTCGACATTATTTTTCAACAATCCTCCCTCAGTGTCCACTAGTAGAGACTCATAGAGACTGCGCATGGTCATGTGAGGACGCAACATCACGAGGAAACGAGGCCATGCATCCAAGCGCTTTTGCAAAAGCTTTTCCATCTCCCGCGCCTGAGGCTGGCCATAGAGCCTGAGCGTGATATTGGATGGATGAAGGTCCAGTTTATCAACGCCACATTCCACGGCCTGTTCGATGCCCTTCTTCACTTGCCGCATGATGACCAGCACTTCCGAAGGGTTCAGGTAGAAACGCTCGGCGATCAGTCTGCTGAGCGGCATACCGGGGCCGCGCTCCTCAGTTAAAAAGGTCAGATCAGGGCTTTCCCAGACACTTAAAGAACGCAGGATGTTCGGATGTTTCTCCGCGTTGAATCTCCACATCTGCAAAGGCACCGCATCGTAATGCTCACTGGCGACGATCCGCTTTGGAGGAAGCAAATGCACAGTCACGGGAGCCTCTGTCCGGGCATCTAAAGCGAGAATGGTGAAGGGATAACGTCGTTGCTCCTCATCCCCTTCGATCAATAAGCGACCTTTCATCAACTGTCCCAGAGGGATGTCATGCAGCAGAACTTCACGAAGAGTGGACTTCGGCAACATGGTGTCTGAGGCCACCAAATGCTTGCGCGTGTTTCGTGCTCCCAGATCGCGCGTCATCGAACTGAGTGTTTCGCGCACATCATCGCGCAGACGTTCCAGAGAAGATGGAGCATTATCGGGATTGGCTAAGCTGGTCCTGATCACCGCGCGTAAGCCCGTGGGCAGACCTGTCAAAACGGGATACCGATCACAATCATCGCCAGCATAAACCTTGCCGGTCAACATTAGAAAAAGCGTCAGACAGCACTCATGCACCAGCCTGCGAAAAGTATCCTCTGCACTGACCGACGATTCGTCACGATTTGAGAAACCAAAATTGAGAATTCGGAGATGAAGGAAAGTATCCTCCAGCAATCCGAGTTGAATACGCTCCAGTTTGATACCGGATAGCAACTGCGGTTCTGAACGTAAAACCAGCAAATCTTCCAGCAGATGAAGCATCAGGCTGAAAGTTGTCGCCGAAGTCAATGCTCCGCGACGGACGATGAAGTCTTCCAATAATTCCCCATCGCTCAAGCTCGTAGCGTAATAAACGACATCATGGTCTTCCCCACTTTTGAGGATATGCATGAATGAGTTACCACGTAATTCTTGAGCCAGACTGATACGGTCAAAAACAGAGCGCTTCTCTGCAGGACGTAGTCGCTCGCCTGATTTCAGCACATGAAGTTCAACGACGCGCTTAATGTTCGCGTCAAAAGCCAGAAAAACGAACTCTTCAGGTGAGCGCGAGAGCTCGGCGAGTTGGCCATCAGCCCCTCTCGCAATCTCGTAATGCCCGAATTTCTCAATGACTTCCATGTATGATTTTGGCGAAAGGCTTCAAGGAGATTCCCTACTCCTCAATTCTAAGGAATCTGGTTTCTACCTAAATTATTTTCGTTAACAGCTAAAATTTACAGGAGCAGATTCTAAATTACCAGAAAAAAATCTAAATTTTAATAGATTTCTCGCAACGCAGACTCATGACGAAAGGTCTGCGCGTGCGTGATCTTCCGGTAATAACTAAAAACCTCACTATACATAGCCAAGTCCGTGCCAACAGGCATCCAACCAATCGCCAGCAGTAACGCAGAAAATAAAGAATCTCTAGTGGGCACCTCTGGATAGGGGGTGTTTTTTGACGAGGCTTGGGGTGGCAATAAATGGTTTTTTTGTCTGTCTT
>JANYJH010000297.1 GCA_025361865.1 Phragmitibacter sp. | reverse complement strand
GGCATCCTGCCTGTGGGTAGAACAGGCTGCGTAGCCGCGAAGCGATCCCTGAACTACACACAGGCTGGAAGCCTATGTCACGTTAGGCGCGGCAGCCATCCAGAAGACCATCGAGGTATTCAGTGATGGTCTTGAGCGCGTCCTTGTGATCGGAAGCAGCTAAGCAAATGAGGTCTGCTCGGGCTTCGACGAGCATTCCCTTCGCGGTCTTTACGGCGCGCTCGATGGCTCCTTCATAGTCGGCGATGCCAGCGAGGATGCTGGTGTCCATCGGCTCGCCTTTGAGCACCATGTGATGCAGTTTGGCCCGCTGTTTTTCGGTGGCGGCTTCGAGGAGATAGAGGATGGGGAGCGTGAACTTGCCCTTGGTCAAGTCAGTGCCGAGCGTCTTCCCAATGGCCTTCTCATCACCCACGAGGTCAATGCAGTCATCGTAAATCTGGTAGGCGGTGCCGAGCTTCAATCCATAGCTGAGCATGGAGGCGGTGACGGCTTCACTTTGCTTGTTCAAGACCGCGCCGAGTTCCGTGGCGGCACCGAAGAGCGCGGCGGTCTTCATCTCGATGATCTTGTAGTATTCAGGGATGGAGAGATTGAAATCAAAACGGCGCTGCGTCTGAAGGATCTCACCGCTCGCCACATCACGGGATGCCTTGGCGATGCGACGACAGACCGTGGGGTTCTCGAAATCAGTGGCCAACTCCAGAGCGAAGGCGAAGAGGCTGTCACCGAGTAGAACGCTCAGGGCATTGCCCCACTTCGCCGCCGCAGTGGGCATCTCACGTCGGATGGTGGCTCCGTCCATGATGTCGTCATGAACCAAGGAGGCGATGTGAACCAGTTCCAGAATGACGGAGAGGCGACGATGCTCCTCAGACACACCGCCGGTGGAACCACCGCTGAGCACGGCCAGCGCGGGACGGATGCGTTTGCCAGAAGTGTTACAAACGTAGGAAACATAACCTTCCACGCCGGGATCAAAGGCGCGGGCCTGCTCCTGAATGATCTGCTCTATCTTCTCAATCTCAGGCTTCACCAGCTCGAAGGGGAATGCCGCTTTGGGCTTGAAGAGCGCAGTGATTTTCATGGAGGAAGACTTTGTGAAATATTTCACAAGGAACGTCATTGCATGGGGAAGTCAACTTTTCCCTCATGGTGAAATGAGCGCCCATTGGTTGATAGGAATACGTCTCCAAGTGCCCGTGAGGTTGCTAAAGGTGAAGCGCGATCTAAGCTGGATTTCTCATGTCAAAAGCCACCCCACAACGCCCCCTCACCTACTATGCCTGGTGGTCTATCGTGGCGGCGTTGCTGACGCTGGCCCTCAAGATGGCCGCGTGGAAGCTCACGGGCTCTGTGGGCCTGCTGTCTGACGCATTGGAATCCATCGTGAATGTCATCGCCTCGTTCATCGCGCTGGCCACGGTTTGGGTTTCCGCACGACCTGCGGATGAGGATCACGCCTATGGTCACACGAAGGTGGAATACTTTGCCAGCGGGCTCGAAGGCGGTCTGATCATGATCGCGGCCATTGGGATCGGCTACAGTGCGGTGGATCGGATCATGCATAAGCAAGTGCTGGAGGCACTCACTTCAGGCATCCTTCTTTCTATCGTCGCGACAGTGATCAATCTACTTACGGCACGAATGCTTCTGCGTGTGGGCAAAGCCCGACGCTCCGTGGCCTTGGAAGCAGATGGGAAGCACCTGATGACGGATGTATGGACTTCGGTCGCAGTCATAGCAGCGATGGGCTTGGTGGCTGTCAGCGGTTGGCATTGGCTCGATCCCTTACTGGGCTTTGCCTTAGCGCTGCATATCATCGTGATCGGTCTCAAGCTGGTGCGTGATGCCCTGATGGGATTGATGGACACTGGCTTGCCCGCTGAGGAAATGGAAGTCATCAAAAACATTCTTGCCAAATACGCGAGCGAAGGAATGCAATACCATGCACTGGGAACCCGCCAAGCCGGAGCCTGGCGCTTCATGACCGTTCACTTACTCGTTCCCGGTGACTGGACCGTGCAACGAGGTCACGAACTGGCGGAACGGGTCGAGGAGGAGCTACGGACCAGCTTGGAACGGCTGCATGTGCTCACACACATCGAGCCAATCGAAGATCCCGTTTCTTGGGAGGATGTGCAGATCGAGCGCTAGAGCCTTTTAAATGAATACGTAGTGGGAAGCTAACGCCAGAGCGCGCAAACATCCAAGCCTCCTAACCTTCTAACGAAGGCAGCTACGGGGGGTGTCTGAAGCCTTTATTGAGGCACGCCTTGGCGTCCGATTTTCCCGCCATTATAGAACTCTGGCTTCTTATAAGATGAGGCCGAATATGGCTGCAAAAACTGGCTATTGATGTAGCCATAACCAGCGGTGTTGTAGTTGTGATTATCTGAGAAGATGTGCGCATTCCCGTTTCCAGCACCGTTAGCCTGACTGACATTCACATTACTCCCAGCCTGAACCTCTACGATCTTCCCTGCGATCTGCACTTCATCTGCATTCAGCGTGGTGGTGCCCTTGAAGAGAACTCCATTGGCTCCTTCGCCGTAGAGACGGATGATGTTGGTGGCGTTGATGGTGCCACCATCAATGGTCAGCAAACCGTTGGCCCCCTGAGTCCGTGCCTTGAACACATCGGAGGAGCTGACATTGATATTGGTCAGGGTGACATTCCCTTGCACGGATTCGATCTCAATGTCCTTGGAACTGCTCAACTCAGAGCCCGCGATGGTGACATCTCCGGTGCGCGAGACAACGCGCAACAGTGCACCGGGATCATCCAACAAGACCTTCAATTGCGAAGAGTCGGTGATATTGATATGACGCACGGCGTCAATGTTGATCCCCTTATGAACGATGGGCGTTGGCCCCGTAGGCACAACGACGATTCCGCCGTTTTGGTAGGTGCCTATGTATTTTGTAGGCGTGCTAGCGGTGAGTGTTGCGCCTTGGAGCTTCACATCCCGACCAGAGGCGATCTGGATGTCAGAAGCCGTCAGCGACGAGCTGATGACTTCAATATCCCCCAAATAGCTTTCCAAGCGAAGCTGATAGGCTGCGGAAAGCTGCGAGTTGTCACTGATCGTGATGCGGCCACCCAGCGAAAGCAGATCTAATGAAGTGATCGCAGGTGAAGATCCAGAGTAAAGTGAAGCGTTCTTCGTCACGATGATGTCGTTCCCCGCAACCAAAGACAGAGATGACCTCGAACCCACGGAGGCGTTATTGTCGATACTGATATTGTTGTCTGCAAAGATGGTGATCGCATCTGCGATGATGGACGCCGTCTCTCCCGTGATCACCACATTGCGACCTGCATCCAAAAGGAGTGCGGATGACCCATCCAACTTGATGTCGCCCTCAATGGTGATGTCGGACTGAATACCTGCGGCTATCAAATTAACATTCTGACCAGAGCCGCCTCCACCATATGGGGAATAAGAACCTTCACCCTCCACGTAGTATGAGCCGCTCTCACCTGCGTGGATGCTGAATCCGCTCTTGAGATGGATGTTACCCGTGTTGGAATACAGCGTCAGATTGTAAAGGTCCAGATTGGTAGTGAGATCAAGAGACGAGCCAGTCGAGCCGGGGTCTGCGCCAGTGGGTGCCAAGCGGGTTCCAAAGGGGCTTTTCGCAGCCAGATCAATATCGCCGGAGGCTGCCAGAATAAGATTCGGGTAAGCAGGCCCAGTGTATCCTTCACCTTCAATGAAACCTACATCAATGGAGGGCGTGCCATTGATAAGCAGCTTTTCAAAACTGAAGACGGTCCAAGGCACCTGCTTATCCAGCATCAACTGTGTTTGGCCTCTCAGTAGATTTGGAGCGCCAAACACAAAGGCGGGAAGCGGGCCGTCATTCGGAGCTACCGAACCGACATCGTGAACATTCTGGTAGGTGCCAGCTCCATAGTAATATTTGCCCTGACTCGTGAGGGATGCGGCAGTTCCAGAGTTCCAAGCCGTGACCGCAGGATCGGTATTGATCGTGGAGGTTTCATTCAGCACGGTCGTGCTCTGAACGATGGGCACCTGCGGAGTCAGCGGTGTGCCATTGACGCTATTGATGATCTTTGTTCCAGGTGGCAAATTAGGACCTCCAGGACCGGGGGGCTTGGGGTTGTCCTTGACCCCGATATTATTGAAGAGATTAAGCCGAATATCATTGGTCAAAGTCACCACCGTGCCACGACCAGGAATCAGAAGATTAGTCTTCACCAAATCACCGTCATTGATTTTACCCTGCTGGTCCTTGATCGCGTTGTTGACTTGCTTGTTGTTCGGCTGATTCGGATCATCGCTACTGAGAAGCTTGGAATTCTTTAGAAGCAGCTTCAAATCAATGTCCACTGGCTCAGGGATAAACTTGGTATCAGGCTTCATGATGATCATCTGGCCTGCGGTGACCGTGCGGAACTTGCTGGGGTCATTATTGGGATAGAGATCAAGCGATCCCTCGATGACGATGACCTTAATGTAACCATCCGGCTGGTATTCGATCATGATCGTGGTGCCAGTGACCGCAGCCGTAACCGCAGCCGTGCGGACCTTCGCGCCGCCCATCTGCTTCGGCACTTGCAGCATGATGACGCCTTGATTGAGATCAATCATCCGGCCTTCACCGCGCAGCGTGAAGCGTGAGTTCGCGCCCAATCGGGTCAAGGACTGATCAGGGAACTTCAGCTCGGCACGGGAATTCGCCCCGGTCGCGACAGAAGTCACGGCGTTGATTTGCCGACCCACGGTCGCATTCTCGGGCGCGGCGTTTTCC
>JANYJH010000285.1 GCA_025361865.1 Phragmitibacter sp. | reverse complement strand
CTCGGCCCGAAGGCCACCTAGCGCTGCGGCTGACACACGCTTTAGGTCCAGCACTTTTCCTCGGAAGTAATCTTCGTTCTGGTCGGATAGTCGCCCTGGGAAAATCGCCATTAGCTCTTTGAACGGTAGAGCCCAGAAGGGAACGCAAAGTTCATCTTCGCCTGCTGCCGCTCCTACTCGAAACACCCGGCACTTCCCAGCCAGCGAGCTCGCATATTCACCGTGAGGGTCAATCATGAGAACTCGCGCGCTCGGGAACGGCTTCTCGGCAATCGCTTTTACCACGATACTCACCGCGTTCGACTTTCCGCTACCGGTTGCGCCAAGAATCGCGCAATGCCGAGAGATGAGTTTGTCCATGTCCAACTGTGCAGCGAGCCCTTCCGATGCGCTCTGATTCCCAATGACAATGGACGATTGGGCGTTGTAGCCGCCGTAGACAATCCTGAGATCTTCGTTCGTAACGAGGTGAACTTGATCACCTGAGGTTGGAGACTGGAGGACTCCGCGCTCGAAGGATGAACCTATTTGCTCGCCGACCAGAATCATTCTCAACCAGCGGTGGCCATCCGCAATGGACGGATTCTCTTTGTAAGCCATCAGCAGCGACTCTGGCATCGCCAGAACTCCAGCCTGCGTGATAAGCCCATAGAGATTCGCGTATCCCAAAGGAATCTTGAGGAACGAGCCAATCTGTCCAATCCGGTAAACCGTGCCGTCGACGATTGGCATGTTCGACGGGTAGTTGCTCGCCATTTTGATTGTGACGGAGTTTCCGCTGACACTCTCAACCTGACCGATATGCGTTGGATTGTGTTTCATGCGGTCAAAGTGTGCTGGCAGGGCCGTCGGACGAGGACAAATCGTTGAGAAAGTCAGTGAGCTTCCGAAAGTCCGGGAGCAGAAAGCGCCCAGTGCCTTCCCAGTGTTCATCACCCTTTCGCTCGCCTGCCTCCTTCGAAGGAGTGGCTGCGTCTTCGTCAAAGTATTGGCTGACGCGGATAGACTCCGTTGTCTTCGGCTCGTCTCTCAACCGCCACTCGCCAAATTTCCCGCCGATAACGGCGTGGCGAAGCCCATAGACTGACATTTTGCCACCAGTCTCGTGCGTTGCGAGGCCGCGCACGCTGTTGGATTCGTCTGCGAGACCAAACAAACTCTTTTGGTCCTCGGTCCACGTTTCATCGTAATACATCGCGATAACGTGGGAGTTCGCTCCGCGTCTCAAGGAAGTCACGAGCCGTTCGTTGATGTGATCATCACCGAACGAATATCCGCAGGTGAATAGAACGGCGTCATCCTGCTGGAGGAAGGCGCAAAGGCGGTCGATAAGGCCGACATACGGCTGCTTCTTCGAGGTGTTGTATTTGAGGTGCGACGGATAGATGAGGATGGAGTCCTCCGGAGCAGACTGCTGCCGAATCACAGCCTTGTCTGTCTCGCGATAAGTCCACCCAAGCGAACCGTGCATCTTCCAAAGCTTCACAAGGTGTGGGTAGGCCTCGACATCTTCCACGGCCTCGGGGCAAAAGAACGGCTCAAAACTGCCAGAGAAACCGTCGAAATAGGGAATCCCTGAGCCTTCGAGGGCAATCTCAAACAGGTAATCATAATTCGTCGTGAAGATTTCAGCGGGGAATCGCCGCCTCGCCTTTTGAACCCAATTGGCGAGACGGGCGTGCGCCAACTTCTTACGGTCGTCGGCCAGCAGGATCTCGTGGACTGAAACCAGTTTCACAACACGGGTCTTTACTAGTATTGCCAACGTGGTGAACGCGTTTGAATCAAGCCCATTTAGCTTTCCTGCGCCGATAACCGCACGCTTAGCTTCGATGCTTGAGAGCAATGTCTCGATATTGAAGGCGACTTTTAGAAGCTCTGTCTCGGTTTGAATCTCTTTTATCGCAGCAGCGAACGCAGACGAGTGCGCCTCCACCTCAGCGACGATGATCTTCGTCATCTTTTCGATCGCCGGAACAAAGACTGTCGGAAGCCCGGTAGCAAATGACGTTCCTGCGCCGAACAAGAAACCGATGCGTTTCTTGTCAGAAATCAGGATTTGGTGGATGCCCCGAATGTGTTCGCGCGGATCGTGTGTGTTCATATTAATTGAGCTGTCCTTTAAGTTCTGATCGTCTTTTCCCCATCAGAAGCTTTGGCAGGGACATGTCGATTAGGGTGCCGAGTTTGCGGTCCACGACGAAGACGCACTTGTGGATGTGCTCATTTTCCTTGAGCAGGGTGGCAGCCTTGAATGAGGTGAGCGTCTTGCCGCTGCCGGTGGTGTGCCAGATGTAGCCGTTGCCGTTGTCGTCATCGATGCACGTGACCATGTGCTTCACGGCATAGACCTGATAGGGCCGCATGATCATGAGCTTCTGCTCACTGGCGATGAGCACCATGTAGCGGCTGATGGTGCGGCCGAGGTCGCACTTTTTCAGGAAAGCGTCGGCAAAGGCATCGAGACGGGTGATCTTCTGGTTGTCCTCGCCGGCATACTCATAGACGGGCAGGAAACGCTCGTCGTCGTTGAAAGCGAAATGGCGGGCGTTGTTGTTGGCGAAGTAGTAGGTGCGGTCGCGGTTACTGACGATGAAGAGCTGCATGAAGCAGAGCAGCGTCTTGGTGTAGCCATTGCCGGGATCGTGCTTGTAGTCGACGATCTGCTCCATCGCCCGGCGCGGGCTGATGCCGAGGGTCTTGAGCTCGATCTGCGCGCAAGGCACGCCGTTGATGAGGAGGATCACATCGTAACGGTGGTGGCTGTTGTCCGTGTTGATGCGGAGCTGGTTGATGACCTCGAAGGTGTTTTTGCACCAGTCCTTGAGGTTGACCAAGGTGTAGTTCAGCGGCGTGCCGTCGTCGCGGGTGAAACTGTTAATGCTGCGGAGAGTCTTCGAGGCGGTGAAGACATCATGCGTGACGACTTCTTCCAGCAGGCGGGCGAACTCGG
>JANYJH010000265.1 GCA_025361865.1 Phragmitibacter sp. | reverse complement strand
TCTCGGCTTCATCCATCGCTCCGACCATGCCCATGACACGGCGATGTTTTTCGGGCTGGCCTTGGGGCAGGGAATTGAGCTGACCGGCTTTTGCGGAAACGAAGAGCATCGCGCTGGCATTCTTACAAGCCGCCACGCAGGCTCCACAGCCGATGCATTCAGCCGCATCCATCGCAGCATCAGCGGACTCCTTGGAGACGGGAAGTGAGTTGGCGTCCTGCGCTGATCCCGTGCGGATGCTGATGAAACCACCCGCGCGCATAATGCGATCAAAGGCGCTGCGATCCACGGCCAAATCCTTGATCACAGGGAAAGCCTGAGCACGGAAAGGCTCGATCCAAATCGTATCACCATCGCTGTATTTGCGCATGTGAAGCTGGCAGGTCGTCGTGGCTTTCTCAGGGCCGTGCGGGCGACCATTGATCACCATTGAGCAACTGCCGCAGATGCCTTCACGGCAATCATGATCGAAGGCCACAGGATCTTCGCCTTTGGTGATGAGGCGCTGATTGACGATGTCGAGCATCTCCAAAAACGAAGCCGTTTCAGGAATGTCCTTGGCCTCCAAATCCTGGAAGTTGCCTTTGGCGTTCGCGCTGGATTGACGCCAGATTTTCAGATGGAGATTAAGGGTGCGGGACATGGCTGGATGAGGTGAAAGGGTTAGGCGATTTCTGAGCAAATAAGATGGATGCTTCCGTGCACCCATGAAGTATTGCCGACATAGTATTCAAGAGCTTCCTCGGCATGGGCGCGGAGTTGCTCGGCAGTGAAGTAACGATGATGAGCGAGCGCGAGAATGTCCTCACGATCTTGCTGGGAAAACCGGGAGATTTTTGAGACGGCAAGATCAAGAGGCGTAAGCACGAGCAACTTCAGTTTGCTCTGTTCTTGTCCCATGCCTAGCCATTCGACTGACGTTTCCCGATAGTCAGGATGGAGAAGCGCAAAGGTGTCATTATAGGTGGGATCCAGATAAATGGATGAGGGGCTACCGTCCTCTTGAAAATAGTCCACAGTCATTTCACGGTAGGGAAGGAGAAGACGGCGGGAAAAGGTAGCGTCCACATCCTCGGTATATCTCGTGCCACAGTGATAATGAACAGCCATGCCCCCGGCCAGATACATCTTGACCGCTTCGCCTGAGTAGCCGCTCTCTTGTAAGGAAAGGTCCATTTTGGCAAGCAGGTCAGACATGGCTTTCGTGAGTTCAGGATGCAACTGATGCATGAGTCAGCTCCCTCCTGAGCATGGTTGAAAACCTCAAACAATTAAAGTCGGTGCGCTTCACCAAGTCGGCCAGAGGATCAGCAGAATGGGGTTGCAGACGGGCAGCGATTTCCAGCAGGGACGCCTTGTGACCGAACCAATGGACGCCAGCAAGGAACAGGCATGCAGCGAGTAATTCCTCCTTGTCCGGGTGCTGAAACGTGAGCCACTCATCCATGCAGAAGGAGTCATGCTGCACAGCGCAGAACTCCAACAAACGGGACTCGGATTCACGATTCATGGCGGATGATTAGACGTAACTGCGCACCGCGAGATGCACTTCTTCGTATTCGAGGGCTTCTTTGTGCAGCGTCGGTTTGGCAAAGTCGCCGCTGTATTCCCAGGCGGCTACGTAGGCGAATTTCTCGTCGTTGCGGAGCGCTTCGCCTGCTTGGCCGCGCTTGGCGATCTCGTCTTCCTTCGTGTATTGATGCTCCACACGGAAGTGACCGCCGCAGCTTTCTTCACGTTGCAGGGCGTCGATGCACATGAGTTCGCCGAACTCTAGGAAGTCAGCCACGCGGCCTGCTTTCTCAAGCTCCGCGTTCAACTGTTCGCCCGTGCCGCTGACGTTGACGTTATTCCAGAACTCCTCGCGCAGGGCGGGAATGGTTTTGAGTGCTTCCTCCAGACCTTCTTTGCTGCGGGCCATGCCGCAATGATTCCACATCGTGAGGCCAAGCTCACGATGGAAACTGTCCACGGTGCGCTTGCCTTTGATGTTGAGCAGTTGGTTGGTCTGTTTGGCGACTTGGGCTTCGGCTTCTTTGAAGGCGGGATGATCGGCCTTGATCGTGCCCGGCTTCTGCGTGGCAAGGTAGTTCGCGATGGTGTAAGGCAGCACGAAATAGCCGTCAGCGAGCCCTTGCATTAGGGCGCTAGCTCCGAGTCGGTTCGCGCCGTGGTCAGAGAAGTTCGCCTCACCGAGCACATGCAGGCCGGGCACGTTGCTCATCAGATTGTAGTCAACCCAGAGGCCGCCCATCGTATAGTGAACGGCGGGGTAAATGCGCATGGGCTGGTGGTAAGCGTTCTCACCCGTGATGCGCTCATACATGTCGAAGAGGTTGCCGTATTTCTCAGCGACG
>JANYJH010000217.1 GCA_025361865.1 Phragmitibacter sp. | reverse complement strand
TATGAAACAAAACTGTCGGCCATAATGCTCGTGATCAACATAACATTTCTGTTTACGATTGAGTAGTTAGGCGACTGAGCACATCTCAAATGAAATTCGGCGGAGTTCTATTTCTGACCATTGCGGTTCTGTGTTCTGCCTGTGCTCCGACCACACAAACTCATATTTACCGGAAGCGTGGCGACATCCGCATTTCCAAAGACCCCGGCAGACCACTTAGCGTATCCTTGCGCACACCTGTTCTCCGAGGGCCAGTGCAGGGTGAGATCGACACGGCCAAGAGCTTCGCCCGCGATTCACACGGACAGCAATTCCACCTTTCAACTGCGAAGATTCCGTATGTCGAAGCGTATCCAGACCGGTCCTACTTTCTGACCCGCGAGTTATTCCTCCTCTCTCCCGCAGGCGTGCGTCATACTGGATGGCCGAACGGAGATTGGCAGCTTCATGTGGAGTTGCAGTCGGGTAGAGGTCGTGAGACTTACGAGGCGGACTTCAATCTGAGTTTTCTTCTTTGGACTCCATTCCATGGGCCACCCAATTAGCAATGCGACCGCGATGCCTAACGTGGCTGTCGCTTTAGGGTTTCGGGGAACGGATGGCTCCCCTCAGTTGATCTTCGAGCTTGATGGTCATAGGTGACATCTAAATAGGACGCCCATGAACGTCATAGGGAACGTTTTTGTTGCCCATCATGCAACTACGGGTAATAGCAACGCCTGACCCTAGCCAAACCCGTTGATATGAAACAAAGCTGTCGGCCATAATGCTCGTGACAAACATAACAGTTCTGTTTACGATTGAGTAGTTCGCCTAACTCCGTGAACTCATACACGAACATACTCGCCAAAGCTCCACAGGAAGTTCGGGCGTTTGCGGATACCGATAGCGGCCAGCGATGGGATGCAGGCTGGTATCAGAGTGTGCTTGATCTAACCCAGAAGGTGGCAGACGCTCCGACGGAGCCAGAAGCGGAACGATACTTGGATATGCTCCTTTGGTGTATCGTTGATTCAAGCCCGCTTGGAGTTGGCTTTGCCGCATCCATTGACTCAGCGGCAGACGCGATGCAGCGACGACGGAAGCGAAACTTCAGAGGCGATAAGACATGCAGGAGAAAAGCATGACTGACGACGCACGACCAAAGGCGAACAAAACGGATGCAGGCAACGGCTCGGATGGCATCTGTCGTTTCATCGACGCTTCCCGCTCGCAGTCGCCTGATCCGAGGCGGTCGGCCAAGAAACGGAGCCTCTCATCGTGAGTCCGCTAGCAGCTCCATAGCGTTGAGATCATGCCATTTTATCAGTGCATATTCCACGGGCAGCGGTTTCACATTGATTGCGACGACGGTGACCCACCAATCTGCGGATTCTATTCTGGCAGAAAGACATTCGCGCCCGATGAGACCTCCGCCCACGCTAAGCTACTGAATACTTTCCGTTCTGAGGAGCGCGTTGAAGCCATGATGGAACAGTCAAGGGAAGCGGGAGCTGATCCATACGTGAGAATCACCGAGTTGTTCGAGATCACACTTTGGGGATACCTGTTTGGCAGTTGCCCGCGTGGCTTCATCTTCTATGATGACTCACCGGACGAGACATCAGAAGACAGCCACGAGAATGAAGAATGATCACACCACCAACAACGCCGAACAAAACGGATGCAGACAACGGCTCGAATGGCTCTGTCGTTTTATCGACGCTTCCCGCTCGCCGTCGCCTGATCCTAAACGTTGTCCTTGATCCAGAAATCGAGAGCGCCTCAGCTTCATTGGACTTCCCTGTTTCATCCTTGTCCTGACAAGTTTCGCTTCGGCCTTCGGATGTGTGTTCATGACTCCAAGGAGTTTCCCCGTTTCCCTAACCCAAAAAACCTCTGGACTTGGGTGTCGGACGATTTCTCTGACCTAGAACGCGAGCAAACTCCCTAGTTTCTTCACTAGACTGGGAAGTGAAACGATTTCCCTAACCAGTCCGGTCGTTCCCCAACTAGTTCGGTCGTTTCCCTAACTAGAAAAATGACTTCCCTAGTCTGCTTCTTCCAGAACAAGTCAGTTCAACGATTCCACTTCCTTGTCTGCTCGTTTCCTTACCTAGTTTTTTCATTTCCCTGACTTGTTTAATCGTTGCTCTTGGCAAAACAGCGGATGTCCAGACAAGTTCAAGCGTTTCCCTAACTAAGAAGATGGTTTCCCTAGTCTGTTACTCGCAGAACTAGTGAGTCCAACGCTTTCCCTAACTACTTTTTTCATTTCCCTAGCCAGAGAAACGATTTCCCTAACTAGGGAAATGATTTCCCGAGTCTAATTCAATTTCCAGTATGACGGCATTGTTAACAAAAAAACGGCTGCAATGGATTCCACCGCAGCCGTTTTAAAATGAACTGAACATTCACTACTACTTCAACTCCCAGCAGCCACCTTCAACGGTGCTGCGGGCGAAGAGGTGGTTGTAGGCTAGCACGGGATAGCTCCAGACTTTGCCTTTGACGAGGCTTTCGCGCTTGAGTTCGGTGTATTTTGCTGAGTCGGCTTTGATGAAGACGACCTCGCCTTTGTCGCTCATGGCGATGACCGTATCACCGCTGAGGATGACTTGACCGGGGCCGAAGCCTGCCTCTTTCCACATGTCTTTTCCGGTGCGGATGTCCACGCAGGCCACGGGGCCTTTGCCGTATTCCTTGAAGGAGAACATGCCGTAGAGGTAGCCGTCTTTAGCAACTGGCGTGCTCCAGTGATTAAAGCACTCGTTCTCACGACGCCAGATCTGGGCGGCGCTGAGGCCGGAGCCGCTCTTGGTGATCTTGAAGGCACCCGCGCCAACGCCGTAACCTGCGGAGCAATACACGATGTCTTCAAAAACGACGGGGGAAGCTGCGGTCGAAGTCTTATAAGGGAAGTCGCCGCGCCAGAGGACTTTGCCGTCCTGTGGGGAGACGGCGACGAGGCCTTTCTGCGTGAAGAAGATGGCCTGATGCACGCCGAGAATATCTGCGATGACGGGGGTGGCGTGGGTCATCTTATCATCCTCAGCTTTCCATTTTACGGTGCCCGTTTTCTTGTCCAATCCGAGCAAGGCCTGACCAGCGCCGCCGCCTGCCATGAGGAGAAGATCGCCATCAATGACGGGAGAGGCGGCGTTCTGCCACTGGATGTTCACGCCGGCATTGTCTTTCAGGAGGTCGCGCGTCCAAGCCACTTTTCCGTTCTCCGTATCGAAGGCGTGAACGCCAAGGTAAGCGTCAACCGCATAGACTTTTCCGTCGTTGACCGCAGGGGTGGAGCGCGGGCCATCGCCACCTTTGTTATCGCCAGTGCCGGAGTCGCCACCGCCATCATATTTTTTGATGATGCTAAGCGGGGCGGACCACAGTTCCTTACCCGTCTTCACATCCAGAGCCACGAGCACTTCGCTGGGGCTGCCTTCTACGTCACGCTTCACGATGGTGAAGGCCTTAAGCCCGCCGACGGCGAAGGAGCCGAAGCCAGCGGGTGTTTCCACTTTCCAGAGGCTCTTGATTTGAGCTTTGGTCAAGTCTTTGATCGGCAGAAGCGGGGCGACGCCGTTCGTGCTAGGGCCACGGAACTCAGGCCATTCGATGCTGGCTGTGCCCGCGCTGGAAGCTGAAGCGGCAGATGGTTTAGGCGGAAGCAGCGAGGGAGCGGCGGCATTTAAAGTAACCGCCGCAACGGCACAGCCGCTCAGCGCCAATGGTTTCACGAAACGAAGCATCATAGTTTTAATGGTAGTTTAACGAGCGCGATTCAAGCACGATCAAGCGCGTCCCACAAGAACGAGTATGCGCGGCGTGGTCTTTCCCGCTTGTTCAGTGTTGAACAAAATGGCCTAAAATACGACCCAAGCTTCTACAAAGCGCGGCTAAGACCTCAGGAGTCGAAGCTCTTCGCGTGCGGTTCGCGCTCGGCCACTCCGGCACTGCTGGGCGAGGTGACGAATGGTCCGCCAGCTAAGGGGGCAACGCCGGTGAAGGCTACGTCAGGCATGTCACTGGGCTTGCCCGCGAGCGGGAATTCTTTGCGCAGTGGATGGAAGGGATAGCCTTCCCACATGAGGATGCGGCGCAGATCAGGATGGCCATCGAAACGGAGGCCCATCATGTCAAAGATTTCACGCTCATGCCAGTTCGCGGTCATCCAGACATCGCTCACGGTTGGCACTTCCTGCTCTTCTGAGACGGGAGCTTTGACGCGCAGATGCTGGTGATGCTCCATACCGTAAAGCTCATAGACCATCTCAAAACGGGGGTGGGCCTCATAATGATCCACGCTGGAAATGTCGATGAGGTAATCAAAACCGAGTTCATCATGGCAGTAGCGAAGAAGCGCTTTCAAGCCTTCGAGCCTCACGCTCAAGGACTGCTCACCGCGAAACTCGGTCTGGCCCGTAACGGCCTCACCGAACTTCTCCTTCAATGCCTGAACCATCTGGGCTGCGTTCATAAATTTCAGCGTCGTTCCCACTAGGACATCTCTTCCACCAGTTCCTTCTTCTGGGCCATGAAGGAGGCCTCGGCTTCGATCTTGCGTTGGAGCTTGAAGAAGCCTTCCAACAAAGCCTCAGGCCGTGGAGGACAGCCGGACACGTAAACGTCCACGGGGATGAGTTGATCAATGCCTTGCAGCACGGCGTAGCTGCGATACATGCCGCCGCTGGAAGCGCACGCGCCCATCGCGATGCACCACTTCGGTTCTGGCATCTGGTCCCAAATGCGCTTCACCGCGAGGGCCATCTTATAAGTGACGGTGCCTGCGACGACCATGACATCAGCTTGACGAGGTGAGAAGCGGAAGACTTCAGCGCCGAAGCGGGAGATGTCATAGCGGGAGGACGCGGTGGCCATCAGTTCAATAGCGCAGCAGGCAAGGCCCATCGGCATTGGCCAGAGGGAGTTCTTGCGCATCCAGTTGATCGCCGCATCGAGCTTCGTGATGACGACGTTGCCTTCGATTTTGGAATCGTAAGCGATGGGGGCGATGCTGGTTTCTGACATGGCAGTGGGCGCTTGGTTGAGGAGTCAAAACCATCCTACGCCCCGTCAGCAGAGCGGCAAACGGTTTGTGAAAGATTTCACAAGCTGACGTGACACGGGCTTCTAGCCTGTGGGTAGTTCAGGCATCTTTGCCTGAATCATTAATGGCAACAGGCAGGATGCCTGTTCTACTCACAGCCAAGATGGCTGTGCCACCCCATGAATCCTGCTCATCTCCTAGGTGAATCTTCCGGTTCCATTCCTTCCTTGCGCCGTCGCCCATTTCCCCTATTCTCCACGCCAGATTATGAACCAGCTAGACCAACTGAAACAACACACCGTCGTCGTTGCTGATACGGGCGACTTCGAGGCCATGCGCGCCTACAAGCCCCAGGACGCTACGACCAATCCCTCCCTCATCCTCGCGGCTTCCCAGAAGGCGGAATACAAGTCCCTCGTGGACTCCGCCGTCACGGATCACAAAGGCTCGTCCCTCAGCGGCGATGCGTTGGTGGACTCCATTATTGACCGCATCCTCGTGAACTTCGGTCTGGAAATCCTCAAGATCGTTCCCGGTCGCGTATCCACGGAAGTGGATGCTCGCTTGTCCTTCGATACGGAGAGCACCATCAAGAAGGCCCGCCACATCATCGGCCTTTATGAAAAAGACGGCGTTGATCGCAAGCGCGTCCTGATCAAAATCGCCTCCACTTGGGAAGGCATTAAGGCGGCTGAAGTGCTGCAAAAGGAAGGCATTGATTGCAATCTCACGCTGCTCTTCAGTCTCGCACAGGCCGTGGCTTGTGCCGAAGGCGGCATCAAGCTCATCTCGCCCTTTGTCGGTCGTATCCTCGACTGGCATAAGAAGAGCACGGGCAAGGACTTCAGCGCCACGGAAGATCCCGGCGTGCTTTCCGTGACAGAGATCTACAACTACTACAAGCACTTCGGCTACACGACCGAAGTCATGGGCGCGAGCTTCCGCAACAAAGGTGAAATCACCGAACTCTGCGGGTGCGATCTTCTCACCATCAGCCCTTCGCTGTTGGGAGAATTACAGAAGGCTGAAGAGCCGATCACCGCGAAGCTCAACGCGGCCAATGCGAAGTCACTGAAGATCGACCGCCTCATCTGTGATGAGAAGTCCTTCCGCTGGGCCTTGAATCAAGATGCGATGGCGACGGAGAAGACCGCTGAAGGCATCCGCAACTTCGGCATTGACATCGTGAAGCTGGAGAAGCTCGTGCAGGCTGCGCTGTAAGCTCGCAGGCCCTTATCTTCAAAGGCCGCGCCGTTCATGGCGCGGCCTTTTTTATGATTGAGGGTCAGCATTGCTCAAAAATTCCAGCCTCACGCAAAGGCGCTAAGCCGCAAAGATGAGGTGTGATTCCGATCATGAATGCTTAGCGCCTTTGCGTGAGGCTTTCAGTCGTCTTCAACATGGAACTAGCCTATTTCGCGGGTCTCCATCAGGATCGGTCTCATTTTTATCACGCCCGCCCGTCAAAGAAGAAGTTTGCGTTGCCATGCGAAGCTGCCACTATGCAGACTTTAACGCCCGTGCCATGCCCGACGCTCCTAAGACACCAGCCCCTCTCGATCTCTCCAGCCTCCGCCTTACTCCTCAGTGGGTATCGGACTTCAGCAAAGCGCCTTCACGTAAGGAGCTGGATCAATACGAAGATGACACCCGCGAGCGTCGCGGACCACGCGATGACCGCCGTGGCGGAGGCGGAGGCTTTCAGGGAGATCGACGCGATGGCCCGCCGCGCGGCGAGCGCAAGCCCTTCGACAGACAAGGCATCGGCCAGGGTCAAGGTCAGCGCGGCCCCGGCCCCGGAACTGGTCCCCGCCCACCGGGTGGTGGAGATCGTCGTGATGACCGCCGTGGCGGTGGTGGCCAGCGTGATCGTCGTCCCGAGGGTCGCAATGATCGCGGCCCACGCCCACCGCAGCAAGACGATGGCCCACGTCCCATTCCCGGCATCAGCGTTCACATCGAACCTGAGACCAAAGCCACGGAAGCGATGGCAGCTATGATCCGTAGCGCGAGTAAGGCTTACAGCGTCTTCGATGCCGCGCGCCTCGTCCTCGCCAGTGGAGATCGCTTTCATGTGAAGTTCAAGCTAGCCCCTGAGGCACCGGGTCGTCTCAATGTCATCCCCGCAGACGGCTCCGTTTGGATGAGTCGTGAAGAAGCCATCTCCAACTTCCTGCAAAGCGAAGGCATCAGCGAGTTCTACCGCGTGGAAGATGTGGAGTTGGAAGAACCGAAGGGGAACTTCACTAGCGTGGCCATTTGCGGTATGAGCGGTGAACTCCTCGGCCCTGCCAGCCATCACAGTTATCAAAGCACCATCATGAAGCTGCATCGCGAGCGCTACTCCGATATGCCGCTGGAAGTTTATAAGCGCCGCGTCCGCACGGACAACACGCCCGAAGCCATCGCCAAATGGAAGGAATCTCAGAAGCATGGTCGTGAGTGGGTTTACCTCACGCCGCAACTTGAGGAAGGCGCAGAGCCGCTTCGTCTGAAGAGCCGCGCTGAAATGGAAGCGCACTTCCGCAAGAACCACGCGGCGACCCTTGTCCATGAAACCATGGAGACTTATGTCAGCGGAAACATCCCGAAGAAGCTGCTCAATCCCAGCCTCTACATTCACTTGCGTCGTGCGGTGGATGAAGCCCGCAAGCACTTGCTGGCGACCGCGCAACTCCTTTGCACGGGCTTTGAAGGACAGGGCTTAAAGCTCTTTAAACGTCGTGGCGGGAAGCTCTGGGTCAGCCGGACCAGGCCGCGCGCTCTGGACATCGACACCATCCTATCCACCCGCATCAGCAAGATCATTGAATTGGTCAAAGTCCAGCCGGGCATCGCGACCAAAGACCTCATCGAAGCCCTCGCTCCATCGCCAGCGGTTGAAGCTCCAGCGGAATCCATTGTTGCCGAGAAGCTAGTAGAACCTGCTGCTGAAACGCCGACTCAAGTGACCGAGGAAATCGAAGCCGCCGAGGAGACGATGCTTGAAGAAGGCGGGCACGTCGTTGAAGAGACTGCGCCTGCTCCTGAAGCCGCCGCCGCACCTGCACGCAGCCTGACGGATGAACAAGTCCAAGTCCTGAAGGATCTTCATTGGCTCAACAGCGAAGGACTCATCATTGAATACGCGGATGGCGTCGTCTTCCCCGGTGTGACCGAGCCGCCACCGGCGAAGCCCAAAGCACCGAAGCCGCCGAAACCTGCGCCAGCCGAAGGTGAAGTAGCAGCGGAAGCGGTTCCCGTGGCCGAGGATGAAAAAGCTGTCACATCCCCATCTGATGATGGGTTGTCAGTTGCGGAGACGGTAGCCGTCGTTGAAGAGACGGCCTCACGGGAAACCGAAGAAACCACGCCTGTGGTGGACACGGTGGCCCTTGAAAAAACTACCGAAGGGTAAGGCCGCGCTGAGTCGCGTCTGTAATCTGGGCCGCGTGCTGTCCTCTGCATTACGCAGAGGATACAGGAAGTGCGGACCTTCCTTTCTAACCTCCCAGCACGATGAAACAGCTCCCAAAAATCGACACTCAATACTGGGCCATGATCCTCAGCGCTACGACGCTGGGTGAGACGGCAGGCGACCTCATCTCCCGCAGCCTCGGCTTGGGGTATGGCTTAGGCTCCGTGGCACTGATTGCTTTATTCATCATCGCGTTGGTCTTTGAACTCCGCTCGAAAACGCAGAACGCCTTTCTTTACTGGCTGGTCATCATTCTTACCAGCACTGCCGGCACCACGATGTCTGACTACGTGACGCGCAGCCTGGGGCTTGGTTATGGCTGGGGAACTCTCCTCATGCTCGGAACCCTCCCGGGCATCTTCCTCCTCTGGAAAAGCCTTACCCAGATCTCCGTGGAGAAGAGCGCGAGCAACACCAAGACCGAAACGCTTTACTGGGCGGCCATCCTCGTCTCCAGCACCCTGGGCACGGCCTTCGGCGACTACATCGCGGATGAGACGCCGCTTGGTTTCGGAGGCAGCAGCTTGGTGCTTCTGGGCCTGCTCGTGCTCGTAGCGGTTCTGGCCCTCTTTACCAAAACACCCCGCGATCTCTGCTATTGGCTGGCCATATTCATCACCCATCCGGTCGGAGCGACGATGGGTGATTTCTTAACGAAGGACGAGGGTCTGAATCTGGGCAATGTCGTTTCTTCCATCATCCTCCTAGTCGTCTTCGGACTCGTCGTTGTCTTGGGGAATAAGTTGAAGGGCAAACCAGCGCTCACGGCGTAACAGCCTTAAACTCCTCTCGCAGCGCGATGAGGCACTGGGTGCAGACACAGTCTCCACCCGCTTTGCACGCCACCCACTCCGTCTCATCCTGCGTGAGCCTCACCAGTTGACACGGGCACTCATGCGCACGGTTAGCCAGACAGGGAAACGACGACTCACACAAAGAGCAGTTGCGGACATCGTGCTTGTCATAGTTCTGCTGCATTTCATCCCACCGTGGTGGATTAGAAATCCAACAGGATCTCTGCACGACGATTCCTCTGTCGGCCTTCTGGATTGTCCGTGCCATCCGGATTGACGTTTGGGCTGAGCGGATTTGTTTTGCCAAAGCCCACCGTTTCCACCTGACTGAGCGGCACTCCTGAGGCGATCATATAGGCTTTGACGGCTTCGGCGCGCTTCTGGGAGAGGTTGTTGTTGTAGTCATCCGGGCCCATTGCATCCGTGTGTCCGCCGATCTTGAGCTTCTTCTCTTTGCTGGCTTTCAGGATGTTCGCGACGATCTCAAGCTGCTTCTTCGCACGCGGATGCAGCTCAGATTGATCGTATTCGTAGTAGAGCGCAATACACTCGCCGCCTTTGGGATTGAGGACCAGCGGCGTGTAAGGGATGCCGACCAGCGCGGAGGCCTTCGCATTGTCCGCGAGCAGCTTCGAGAGGTTCAAACCGACCACGCGCCAGCCTTTGCCCTCCTGAGTTTCCATCTCCAAACCGAACTCGGAATCTTCCTTCAGCACATCGGAATGAATCTTCGCGATGACCCATGAAACCTTATCCGTGGAGACGGTGGCGACGATGGGCTTCTGCTCCTGAAGACGATACTGGCCTTCCTCAAAAGCGATGCACAAGCCCGCGATCTTCATGGCGGGAACGCGCTCTGAATCCACCTGTTTACGCACACCATCGAAGTCGAGCTTCAGGAGCGAGGCGATGAAGCCGTTCGCGAACAAAAGGGAATCTGGGGTCTTCTGCACCACGATGATGGACTTGGCCGCAGAAGCAGGGGATCCAGCCGTTGCTGGAACGGCGGGAACGGTGGCCATCGCGGCTTCCAGTTCCTTGGGCACATTGACTTGAACCACTTTCCAACCTCCCGCTGCATCGCGCTGGAGATCGAGCGTCAGACTTTCGCCGGTGGTTTTACCGGTCTTCGGATCCAGCAGTGGAATGGAAATGCGCGTGGCGCTGCCAACCTGGCCGAGCACTTTGATTTGGTCGGGCGAGGCTATTTTGTAACCGAGCTTGTTGACCATGTTCTCCAACAGTTCCTTCACCGCCGCTTCCTGCGTGATGTCACCACCTGCGAGAAGCTTAGCTGCTGCGGTCATATCTCCAGTGGCTAAGGCCTGAGAGAGCTTTACGCCGAGTTCCGCAGGGGTGGCTGGAACTGCCACGGGGGCGGGCTTGACCTCAGCTACGACCGGAGGTGTGACTGCGGCGGGCATGGTCTTGGAAGGCACGACCGCTTCAGGAGTTGGAGTTTTAACCTCGGTGGTCGTTGCTGGCGGAGTCGCCTCACCGGGCTGAAGGGTCTTCTTCGTGTAGAAGAAGAAAACCAGCGCACTGATCACCAATGCGGCGACGATCATGAGGACTGGGGCAAGGGCGTTCCCGCGTGAACGAAGCGATCGATGAGGCGTAATAAGCATAGTGAGCAGGGTAATAGGTCAACGGGGGTATCCCATTGTGCCCCAAAATCTTACGAGTAGCAAATTACTTGCCAGGAGGTCGCGGTTCGATGTTCGCGATCAACGTCACGAGCTGCCCGTCCCGCACGACAGTGATGGGAATTTGGTTGCCCGGTCTCGCCTGCCGAATCAGCAGCATGAGTTGCCGAATATTATCAAAACTCCGACCTCCAAACTTTTGAATCACATCACCTTTCTTCAGCCCAGCAATCGCCGCCGGTGAACCGGGCATGACCAGCTCCACGATGGCTCCGATCATGGTGGCTCCCGAGCTGGAATTGATGGCCACAGGCTCGCTTTGCACCTCAATGCCCAGATAGCCGCCCTCGGGCACGCCTTGTTTCAAAATGGCCTGCATCGCGGTTTTAGCATCGTTCGCTGGAATGGCCAAGCCCACGCCACGCCAGGACTGGGCCTTTTCCTCACCGGAGAAGATGGCCACATTGATGCCCACGATTTCACCGCGCACGTTCACGAGTGGCCCGCCGGAGTTACCGGGATTGATGACCGTATCCGACTGAAGCAAATCACTCACGCTATCACTCAGGCGACGCTGCGTGGCGCTGATGATACCCCGCGTGACGGTGCCGCTGAGACCGAAGGGATTTCCCACGGCGAAGACCATTTCTCCCGTGCGCACTTCATCTGAATTCGCAAAGGCCAGGGCAGGAAATTCCTCGTTCCCACCTTTTATACGGATCAGCGCGACATCGAGCGCCGGGTCCATGCCGATGATTTCCGCCGCGTAGCTTTTATGCTGCTCGGTCGTCACCTTGATTTGCAGCACGCCATTGACCTTAGCGATGTCCTTGACCACATGATAATTCGTCATCACATGGCCTTCTTTGCTGACGATCACGCCTGAACCCAAGCCCGGTGAGCCGCGATAACCCCGCACGAAACCGAACACATCCCGCACTTCCTGCGCGGAGAGCGTATTGATGCTGACGACGGATGGAAGCACCGCAGCGGCGAGGTTCGCGGATTCCTCACTGAGCTTGATCAGGCCTGCCACATCCCCCGTGGTGAGCTTGGAAACAGGCGCTTTCGCCGTGACCGTTTTCAATCGTTCGTTCTGAGCGCTGCCCAGCATATCAAACAATCCATAGCCTTCGTGATTCACCCGCCACTGTCTGAAGAGTAAGCCCGCTGCCACGAAAATGGCGAGGGCGATGATGATGCGGCGGAGGTGTTCGAGCATGAGTCGTTAGGGTTGGGCTATTGCAGTGTAGCCAGCGGCGCGTCGTTTT
>JANYJH010000215.1 GCA_025361865.1 Phragmitibacter sp. | reverse complement strand
CAGACCCGCAAGGACCTTCCCCCGCTTCAGGCCAACAAGCCTATCCTCATTTCGCCGGACTCAAAGCTGGTGGCCTTCTGCTCCGTAGATTCGGGCCGCGCCACCGTAAGCGTGATGGAACTCGATACCCTGAACGCGGTCGCCGCGTTCCATCTGTCGGCGATACCCGATCATCTGGCGTGGTCACCCGACCTCACCCAACTGTTCTATCTAATGACCGGCCAGCCTCGCAGCTTGGGCGTGCTCAAGCTAGCCAGCTTCAGGGCGGTGGCACTGCCCGCACCGCCGAGCCGCGACTTTCCCGATGGCCCCTGCCGGTGGTGGAGCGAGAACGAGGTGGCGTTCTATCCGAAGGACGAAGCCGCACTCACGTTGAACCTCGAAAGCCTTGCGCTCGCGCCTCTGGCGGAGTCCATCCGGTTCAAGGCCCTGACTGCTCCGGCTCAAAAGAAGGTCGGCAGCGCTCCCTGTGCTTCGTTTCCCGAAACGACCGCATGGAAGATGTCACTGGAACTTTGCCTGACTTCGGTCTTGGAGCCAGCGCGCCGGAAACCCGACGAAGACTGGGCACTGAAAGGCATTCCGGCTCTCACCTTCCGTGATGCCGCCAAACAAGTGCATCACATGCTGCCCTCCCTTACAGTGAAGCCGAATGAGCGCGTTCTTCCCACTCCCGACGGATCAAAACTTATCTTGCTCAACGATAACAAGTCTGAGATCATCTATTTCAGATTGCGTGACTCCAAGACGCCGCTCGCGAAAGTGAAGATGCCGATGGCCCATGACAAGATGCCACCCGTGAGATCAGGTCAGGAAGCACTCGACGAAAACAAGTTCTGCGCCTTCGCCTACGCCCCGATGGTGAATCCGCTCACGGGCAAAGTCATCGGCCCAGATCGTGAGCGGGTGCGAGCCCTGCTTCGATTGTCAAAGTGGGAAGATGAAGAATCTCTGTGGTGGCCCGCCGAGCAGTATCAGGACATCCGTGAAGGCGATGTCATGGCTGACCTGCATGTCTGGGACAATGGTTCGATTACACCCACCAAAGCCTTGTCTAAAACCGAGTGGTGGTCTGACATCGCTTTGCAGACTGACATAGATCGTGCTGCCATTTCATCTCAAACCAAGGCTCGCGATTTGGATACCCTTCTCAGTATCAAGACAGTGACAGACCCATACACGATTCAGTTTGAGAGTGTGGAGCGGAGCAGTCCGCGACCCAAGGAGACAAAACCAGAACCCAAACCCACCCCTGCATCATTACCACAAGCTGGAACGAGAACCGAGGCCGAAGTGATGGCATTCATTCGTCAGCATCACGCCAAGGCCGCAGCTCGTGACCTAGATGGATTGATCGCGGAATATGCCGATGAAATTGACCAGCTACAGGGTAAGCCATTGTCTCGTGCAGAACTTCGCGAGAACGAGGCAGCGGA
Organism: Phragmitibacter sp.; assembly: GCA_025361865.1. Taxonomy (GTDB): domain Bacteria; phylum Verrucomicrobiota; class Verrucomicrobiia; order Verrucomicrobiales; family Verrucomicrobiaceae; genus JANYJH01. The sequence continues at coordinate 3,133 of JANYJH010000215.1, read as the reverse complement.
TTACAAGAAATGGCCGCATGGCACTGAGGTTGTAGAATCGTTCAAGCAGATCAAACTCGTGGGTGATTTCTGGTCCGTGTCTTATGTCGTGCATTTTACCGCAGAGGCCCAGAACGGAGAGTTTCGGGAAGGGTTCATTGACATGACCTTGTTCGTGACCAATCACCCCGAAGGCTTGAAGATCACCGTGCAAGAAGCATCGGTGCGCGATGTGCAAACGGGCACCAGAACCAATGCCTCAATGACTGCGAAACCGAAAGGGGCTTCACCTGTCACTATCACGGTGCCCAAACCTTGCTGGGTTGGCACAACCAAGCTCAGCGGTGCAGCGGTGAATATCCTTGTAACCGATGCGCTACACATTCGGAATATCAGTGCCGATTTGCATCGCACGTTTCGACTGATGGACGCAAACGGGCGAGTTCTGCAAACCTGTCGTGCTGAGTATCACGGGCAGGCTTCGCAACAAGGCGGGATGATTAACATCTATATCGGCAAGCAAGGATGGGGACGGGACGGAAATAATGCTCTGGTTACTTTGATGGCTCCTTTTGTGGAGCGCATGGTGGGAATCTCTGTCTCCTTTCAGGTTTCAGGTAATGATCTTGTAGAACCTTCGACTGGAGAAGTTTTGCATCTGCAAAACGGAGACTTTTAGTATCGGTCAAAGATCAAACGACGGAGCTGTGTTTGGCAGTTACGAAAAGGCAGCACTCATTGGTTTCATCTTGCTCCATTTTCAGGTGGCCAATTGGCCTCATACCTCAGGCTAGTTTTGCTTAGGAGTAATATTCACTGGAGGCGTTGTCGCTGAAGGTAATGAAGCAGCAGGAGCAGGTTGTGAGATTGGAACAGGCTTTATTGCGGGCTGGGAACCTGAAGGTGGGGTTATCGGCGGCTTGGGCAATGTTGGAATGCCTTGAACTGGGTTCACTTGCTGCCGTCCTTGAATGCCAGTCGCAGGTTGCGGTTGCCCGTTCATCGGGACGTTGCGCGGAAATGAATTCTGGGCATTGGCTGGGAATGGCCTGTTCGGTGGTGCCTGATTTATATTTTGTAGAGAAGGGCTGTTTATCTGCAAGCCTTGGTTGGTGGTGGGCATCATCTGCTGAGGAAAGGAGGCGGTCGGGAGACCAGTGTTTTTTGGAATCAGGATGGTGTCGCCTAGACCAATGACCATGAGAGCCAAGCCCATGTAGAAAGGCCAGACAGAAAACGAGAACAAACCCATCAAAGCTTTACCAGCTTCAGCCATTCCACCACTGGCCACTTGAAGTTGGATGATGCTCCATGACTTGGCGGTATCTGAACTGTCAGGGACAGATTTGTGAGCTTCACTGGCTAAGCTTCTAGCTTTTGCAGTATAGCCCGCATCCACGAGTGCCAGCACGATGGCGGGGGCGGCTGCCCAGAGGAGACTTCCGCCTCCACTTCTACCAGCGGCAAATAGCAAAGCTGCCCCTGCAAGCACAGAGCTGTAAATTTTACAGGTGGCACTCTGACTGGCGAGCCTTTGAAGGGCACTGTTCAATATGAGTGGAGCGGTCATTCCTGAGTCCGTTGTGTTAGAAGTTAGATTGGAATCCATAAGATGTTTGATTCAAGCAGTATCCATCAAGGAAGGCAATCAAGATAACATTTCCAAGTTAAGACAGTGTCGGCAAATTCACTCTGCCGATGTGGAATTATCACTATCTGATTTTGGCCAAGGTTGAATAACGCACCCTCAAACTGCTTCAAATGAGAACATAAATTAGTGTTCCAAAAGCTCAATTTTCAAGTCATGCATACCAGTGGATTTCAACGGGCTACCTTACTCCGAGGTTTGCTTCACGGATCAGGCAGACCAGTTTCAATAGTTAAGCCCAGCCACTCAATACCCGGTGGCATTTGCTGCACGATAGACCATTATCTTGCTCGACTTACGGCCAAAAATCAAAGCAAGAGCACCGTTGAAACACGAAGACGCGCACTGACGATGTTCGCCCTCTGGGCGGAAACCTGTCACTTGCACAAACCTGACGAGATCACACAGAGTGCCTTGTTGAATTATCAGGAAGCCATTTGGCAATATCTTAAACAGGATGGAAAGCACTTGGCGATAGGCACTCAGATTGGAAGACTGGTTGCGGTTCGCGGATTCTTCAAATGGTGGTGCAAAACAGAGCAAGTAGATGCAGACCCCTCGGCAGCTTTGGAACTGCCTAAGGAACCGCGCCGACTACCAAGGAATACGCTGAGTGAATCAGAAGTTAGGCGTATTCTCAGGACACCGGATAAAAGTGATCTCTTAGGTGTGCGTGACAGAGCCATTTTGGAAGTGCTTTACTCAACAGGCATTCGTCGCATGGAACTGGCCCATTTAGAACTGCCAGACCTACACTTGGAACGTCGCACTTTACTCATTCGCAGTGGCAAGGGTGGCCGAGATCGTATGGTGCCAGTAGGAGAACGAACCATGAAATGGCTAAAGCGTTATCTAGCGGTTACTCGCCCTCATCTTTCCATCGTAAGTGATCAGCCAGCCCTCTTTCTCACTGGCTATGGAGATGGTTTCAGCCCCGGCTCCCTTGGCAGTCTTGTTACCAAGATCATTAAACGTTCAGGAATTGGTCGGACCGGAAGTTGCCACTTACTCCGCCATGCTTGTGCCACTCATATGTTGGAACGAGGAGCTGATGTGCGCATCATCCAACAATTACTTGGACATGCAAAACTGGAGACTACGGCGATCTACACCCAAGTCAGCATACGCACCTTACAGGAAGCGCACGCCCACACTCATCCCACCGCGAATCTCGATTCCTGAAGCAAGCCCTAAATCTTGCCAAGTCGTATTGCTTGAAGTTGGAGTGCTGCTAAAGAACAGAGCATCTGATGTCTTGTGCGCAGTCCATCCGTTTGTTGTTGATCGTTTGCCTGCTGCTCTGTGGCAGAGATAAGGCGTCAGCCGTTGCGATTTTGGGGAATAGTGATTCCTGCGTGGCCAGCAGCGCCTCTATGGGTAGTCAATCAGGTCGCTCATTTGAGCTAATCCAAGAGGCTCCGCCTCTGTTCAGTGATGATTATTTAGGCTTCGTAGATGGCCCCAACCTCTATGCCTATGTGAAGCAGAACCCGTGGACGGGGTTTG
>JANYJH010000138.1 GCA_025361865.1 Phragmitibacter sp. | reverse complement strand
GGAACGACATGATGGAAAAGAGGAAGGTGGTATTGGCAGATGTTCATGCATCAGTGCGGGAAATGACGCAGATCGTGCTGACGTTGGAGGGGACTTATGAGGTGGTGGCTCATGCGGGCAATGGACGGGATGCCTTGCAGGCGTGCCGGAAGTTCTCGCCTGAGCTGCTGATTCTGGACCTGACCCTGACGGGGCTTCCGGCTCTGGAGGTGATCCGCGCAGTGCGCACGGAGCAGCGGGGGATGCGGGTGCTGATCTTCTCAGGAAGCCACTGTCGGGGAATGACGATGGAGGCGCTGCGGATGCAACCGCACGGCTTTGTCCATAAGGAGGATGCTCTCCCGACGTTTTATGAGGCTTTGCGAGCGGTATCGCTCGGGCATCAGTTCTTCACCCGCTATGCGAGCCGCCTGCTGGATGAGCTCGCGAGTGACAGCGCCGTGAAATCCAAGCTCACGGCACGGGAACACTCCGTGCTGCAAATGGTGGCGGAGGGCAGGACGAGCAAGGAGATGGCGCTGTATCTGGCGGTTGCTCCCAAGACCATTGAGCATTACCGGGCCCAACTGATGGAGAAGCTCAATCTTCATGATGTGGCGAATCTGACTCGTTATGCGGTGAATGCGGGAATGGTGGCTTGATGAGACGGGCCGATGCTTGAGCCGGGAGCGCCAACATCCCTGTTGGCCTCATGGATGTTTCTGGCGCTGGGAGCGCTACCATCCCAGCGGCGTTTCTTCAGCTACAAGCGCACTATCTCTTTCCCATAAGTGCCTGAGGTGAACCTTCGGAATGGCTCAGGGTTGATGGGTGCCATAGAAACGCCGCCGGGACGGCAGCGCTCCCAGGGGCTTCACAACCCTATCGCCCAGGCCACAGCACCTTCCCGGGGCCTAGTTCAACTTGTGCATCCAGGCTCAAGGAGAGTTTCCAGACGTGCCCTTAATGAATGCTGACTTCGTGGCGTCGTCTATCTGCACACTTTTCTCCAGCTTCGTGATTCGCATATCCCGCACATCCAGGGCCCAGAGTTCCAGCGGTTCCTTGTCATCGCCGAGTTGAGCGGGCGTTAGATAGGCTTCCCAGGGGTAGAGGTCGCTGACGGGGAACTCGTTGTAGTTGGCGAATTCGTAGTCGAGGGCGTAGAGGCGGAGCTTTGGCTGAGGGGCGGGTTGGCCGAGGGCGATGACCTTTTCACCGCGAGTGAAGAGGATGGCGTCGGCGGGTTTTTGGGAGCCGAAGCGGGCATTGCCGAGGACTTCCAGTTGGCCGTTGCTGAGGAATTTCACGCTGGTGATGTCAGCTTGGGAAGGGCCGGCGATCTTGGCGCTTTTCTTGAACCATTTCAGCTCGGGGGAAGCCAGCGGCTGGTAGTGGAGCAGATGGAGGTTGTTCAGGGTGGTGATGGAATCGAGGCAGTATTTGTAGTCCTTATCCAAGGTCTTCATGCTCGCTGGTTTGAGGTGTGGCAGGAACAGAACCAGCGCCTGCGCCTGACGGCGGGCGTGGCTCCACATCTCGGTGAGGTGCTGGCCGTAGCTCCATTGCGGGAGTTGCCCCATGGCAAAGGCCGTGAGCGCGCAGGCGGCGGTGAGTCGGCTGTTTTGCTGGAAGGTCCGGCTGCGATCAGCCAGCCAGGCTCTCGCATAGAGGAAGGCGAGGGAAAGCACGCTGATGGGCAGGAAGAGGCTGATGACCAGATAGCGCGTGGTCACCGCGCGGTGCTCGCCGATGGAAGAGCGTCCTTTGCTGATGGCAATGGCGACGCCGATCACGTAAGCCGCCAAGGCCAGCCACGGCAAAGCTTTGGGCCAGATGCGGCGACCTGTCTTCGTGAAAACGATGAGCGTGGCGCAGATGAGGAATGAGACGAGAACGAAGACGCCATAGAACTCTGCTGAAGCCAGCGGATGATCCTCGAACGGAGTCCTCGCGAAGGGGTTACCGAGGAAGCCGAAGAAGAAGCCGATGAACTTCGCACGATCCGCCGGGTCCATGATGTTCATGCCGCCTTCCATGGCGTAGTCGCCGGGCTTGAGGTTGTAGGCGTGGAAGGCGACGTTGATGAAATTCGTGAAGTAGCAGCCAATCGTCACCACACCGAGAACAAGGGTGATCGCGGCCATAGTGTATCGGGCTTTGGGCGAAGCCAAGGTGGGTTGCAGCAGGACGTAAACGATGAGGATGGGCCAAAACAGAATGCCGTGCGCAAACGAATGCGTGGCGATCTCCGCGAGCAACAAGACGACGGCGAAGACCACCGCAGGCCGTTTCAGCGGGAGTTCCTCAGGCGAGAGCAGGTTCAAGATTCCCAGCAGACACAGCATCGGCAGGGTCATCCAGAGCGACGAGCCCCAGAAGAAGATTTGATAAAGCATGGGCGAGAACACCAGTAGATTGGCCACGAAGGCCAGCGCCACCACCCAAGGCGAATTCCCCAAGGTGCGCCGCATCAGACGATAAAGCAGCCACGCGCTGCCCAGCATCACGGTGAAGGTCGCGTAGTTTTCCCAGCGGAAATCACCGCCGCTCAGGTGCGTGAGCGCGATGACGATCAAGCGCGGAATGACGATGCGATGCTGAATCTGCGCGGCATACAGGTCCGACCAATGGATGCCGTCATGCCATTTCTGAAGCAGCGGCCCATTCTCCCACATGTCCCAGCAACCGACATCCACCGCGTATTTGGAAACCAGCTTCCCCGTATAGATCGCAGGTGCAAAGATGATGAGCAGGAGAAGGAGACGTTTCCAGAACGGGGCGTGACGCATGGGAGAAGGTGAGGTTGAAACTGATGGCGGAGATGATTCACGCAAAGCCGCGAAGACGCAAAGCATGAAAGTCCTTACCCTCCCGCCTATTCCAGCGCAGTCATTAAATAGGAGACAGATTCAATGCACGCTTCTACCTTTCCGTCTCATGCCGTCATCCTTTCCCCCTAGCCGACTCTGGCCCAAGGTCTTGCTCATCATCCGTTGGGTGTGCGTTTTGCTGCCAGCGTTCACTTTGGGGCGGCTCATCAGCGCGCATTTCGTGAACATCCCCTATCTGGATGACTTCATGTTCCTGCCCATGTTTCAAAAGGCGCAGGAGGGCAAGCTGGTGCTGCATGATTTCTTCCTCGTCCAGATGGAGCATCGGCTGGCCTTTGTGCGGGCGCTCATCATGCTGCGGCATAAGCTGGCTCCAGATAATCTCGCGCTGGAACATTGGTTCACGTTCGGCTTCCTGGTCATCACGGCGATCAATGTGGGCCTGCTAATGAAGCAGACGCTGAAGGGCACCTTCGCGCAGTGGTGGCCGGCCTTGGCGCTCGCCAGCGTGGCTATCTTCTCGCCCATCCAGTATCAGATCGTCTTATGGGCCATGATGTTTCAGGTCGCGTGTCCGGCCTGCTTCCTGACCACCGCGCTGGTCGCGCTTGGCTCACGTCGATTCCCCCTCTGGGTGAAGTTCCTCATTGGCGTGCTCTGCGCCCTTTCCGCCACCTTGAGCTTCGCTTCGGGCATCCTCATCTGGCTGCTGTTGATCCCCGTCATCCTGTTCGGCACCGGTTTGCCGCTAGGCCGCGATCGTTACTACTACCTCGGCTTCTGGCTCCTAGCGTTCGCGGTCACGATGGCTCTCTATTTCCATGACCTGAAGAACGAAACAGAAGGCCCGTTTGCCTTCAAACAAGGGGAGACCGAGACGCTCAGCCGGGACTCCTCCTCATTCCTGAACAGCCCTGGCAAAGCGCTCCTCTTCATCCTTCGGCTCAGCGGCGGTCATCTCGGTCGCGGCCTTCCGGTGTCCATGCTCACGGCTTCGTTTTGGGTAGGATTCGTCTCGTTTGCGTTGTGCCTCGCCGCCTGTGTTTACTGGGTTCTTCGGTTCAAGGACGTGTCCATGCGCGAGCGCATCATCCCTTGGCTGGCAGTCGCGGGCTACTCCGTGGGAGCCGCCTGTCTGGTGGCCATCGGGCGTCTTTGGGCCACCTCGAACGGGGATAATGCCGTCTCCCCGCGCTACACCATCCACGCCGTTCCCCTGACCGTGGCGTTGATCGCGCTCGGTTGGATCATCGCTCATGACTACCTCGAACGCCGACCCGAAGGGCGCGCTGGCATCCTACGATTCTGCACCCTCGCCATCACGCTGCTGCTCGCCTTGCAAAGCGTCTCCTGGATGTATGGCACGCGCTTCATGGAGACCTGGGAATCCTTCCGTCTGCGCATGGCCTCGAACACGATGTTCTACAAAATGATGCCTCATCTCGTGGTGCCCGGCATTCAGGTGACAGGTGACATCTCCCCGAATTACAGCCGTGCGCGTGCGCTGGATGACATGGGACTGCTGCGTCCGAAAATGGTGAAGGAGGCGAACCTCGCCCAATTCAAGACCAATGCAGGCGCGCTGGGCCCGGCCACCGCGCAGTGGAAGCGATTGATCATCAACACGGATGACGGTCTAGCCCGCGTGGAAGGTTTCGCCTCGCTGCGGGGCCGTTCCCGCGTGGCTGATGCCGTGTTCCTGACCTACAAGGACAACGAAGAGCACTGGATCATTTTTGCCGTCGCTCAGGTGGAAGCGCTGCCGCTGTTCCTCGCCAATACACTCTCCCGTGACGTGCATCATTTGCCCATGCAAGGTGATGCGGTGGATGCGGAATCCGTCGCCAGTTTCGCCGCTGATCTCAAGCTGGACACGCTGCCTAAAGGAGACCTGGAACTCAGCGCGTGGGCCTTTGATTATAAGGAACAGACGGCCTACCCGATCCTCGGTCGTTTCAAATTAGACACGGTGAATGGCAAGGCCAGACCGATGGACAAGGACTCCGTGAAAGGCGGGAAGAAAGGGAAGCTGTGAGCATGAGAATGAACCGCCGAAGCTCGGCGGACTACTTTCTTCAATCTTCCTCTCACCACGCCATCATTGCATTGACCACAGGATACGCCAGAATCGCACTCGAATGACGGACACCGCTCCACCTCCAACGACTCCCGCTCCCAAGCTGAGTTCCAAACTCATCCCGATTTTACTCTGGTTGCTCATCCTGGCCCCAGCGTTGATCTGCGGCGCCTTGATGCGCGAGAACGGGACTAACCAGCGCTTCCTCGACGACTGGGTCTGGGGCGTGGACTTGGTGAAGATGAAGACCGGAACCTTCACCCTGCATGATGTGTTCTCCGTCCATCTGGAACACCGTCCGGCCTTGGCTAAGACGCTGGCGCTGATCGTGACTCTGACCGCGAAGGGGGATGTGCTCGCGCAGAACGTCCTGACTTACCTCTTCCTCCTCGGCACCTATGCCGCGCTGCTTCGGCTTTGGATGAAGCGCGGAGGTTTGACGCTGGCTTCGGCTTGGCCGCCCATGTTGCTCGCCTCGCTGATTCTCTTCACGCCGGTTCAGTGGCAGACCCTGCTCTGGCCGATCTGCTGTGAAACGGTGATGCCCGTGTTCTTCCTGCTGCTCGCGTTTCTCATCGCATTCAAATCATGGCCCTGGTGGCTGCGGGCGCTGGCCGGCACCGCGTGCGCCGTCGCAGGCATGTTGAGCTTCGCCTCGGGCCTCTTGCTTTGGTTCCTGCCGCTGCCCGTCATGCTGCTCTGCGGAGCTTTCAAATCCAACCGCCAGCGGCTTTACTTCACCGGACTCTGGAGCGTGATCCTGGTCATCACCATGCTCGTCTATGCACAGGTGAAAATCGTCAAACCGGAGGAAGTCACGAAGCAGCGCAAGGCTATCTTGACGTTAACTTCAAATGCCGTCCTGACCTACGACATCCACAACGAAGTGCCGCCTCAGTTCGCTTACAGCCAGGGCAATGAAGACACGGTCGGAGGCGAGTTGAAATACTTCCTGCAACACCCCGCGCTGGACCTTCAGTTCGTCTCCGTCTTCTCCGGTGCCGTCATCGCTCGCGGTTGGGCCACGGACCTCAAGACCTCCACGGAACGGGTGGGGGACGCCTTCCTGCTGCTCCTCCTTGGGTGCGCCGTATATGCTTGGATTCACCGCAAGGATGAGGCCCTTCGCGTGAAGCTGCTGCCTATGTTCTGCCTCGCGCTTTACACCCCTGCGACCGGTCTCATGGTCGCCGTGGGCCGCATCTACGCAGGCGGCACCGGCACCGCTTTGAACGTCCGCTATCACTGCCATCAGACGCAGTTGGTCGTTGGTCTCATCGGCCTCATCTACTTCATTGGAAGCCACCTCTGGGAGCGGTCAAAGGAGCCTCAACAGCGTGTGATCTCCTCCACCGGATTTGCCGTCGGTGGCCTGCTCTTCGGCGTCTTGTTTATCGGCTGGATATTTGGAG
>JANYJH010000129.1 GCA_025361865.1 Phragmitibacter sp. | reverse complement strand
CAAACCGAAGCTGCTCGCGCTGGAGGGCGTCGAGCAGTTGGTGGAAGGGAAGGATTTCGCGAGCCTCGGCTTTCAAACACCGGACAAGGATGCCCGGCTTCCCGACCTAGTCTTGAGCGCGAAGGACGGCTACGCCTTCAGCAATGAAGTCGGCGGTGAGGCGGAGGTGGTTCCTACGGATGCGCCGCGCGGAGCTCATGGCTATGCGCCTTCACAGCCCCTGATGGGCGCTTCGTTCATCATCTCCGGCCGAGGGATCAAGAAGGGGATAGTCTTGGATGAGATGTCAAATCTGGATGTCGCGCCGACGGCTGCGGCGTCGCTTGGGCTTGAGATGAAGAACGTGGACGGTCGGGTGTTGAAGGAAGTAATGAAGTGAGGAACGGCGCTGCGAATTCTGAGGCCTCTTGCCAAGCGCTCATTCACGCCTAATGCTGTGATTTCATGCCTGACGAGAACGCTTCCCGCCCTCACATCATCTCCTTATGCGGCACTTTCTTGAAGCCGGAAATGCAGAGCATTTACCGTCAGGTCACGGGCTTCCAAAGGGTGCGCACCACGGTCTATACGCAGTCTCACGAGAACGCAGAGATGTTCCCGTTTGAGCCCGTGGTGAAGCTCACGAAGATCGTGCGTCCGCGACTGAAGGGGAACTTCATTCTCCGGTTCTGGTTCAAATACATCGTCAAGCAATGGCCGCCGCCGATGGTGATCAACAAGGAAGTGAAGCCCTACTATCCTTATGATTTGGTGGACTTGCTGCGCCGTGATCAGCCCGCGCTGGTGCATGTCTATTACGGTCACAAGGCGGTGCATTTTCTGGAGATGCTTCAGGCGTGGGGCGGTCCGTTTGTCGTCTCCTTTCACGGCGTGGATGTCTCGAAGTTCATGGATGACGAAGGTTACGCGGATAAGCTGAAGACCGTTTTTGCAGAAGCGAAACTGGTGATGGCACGGAGTCATTCGCTGCTGGATCGCCTGGTGGAGCTGGGCTGTCCGGCTGAGAAACTCAGGATGAATCGCACGCCGATTCCGCTGGAGCATTTGCAGCCAACGGCGCGGGAAGCCCCGTCAGACGGGCAATGGCGCTTGGTGCAGGCCTGTCGCTTGATTCAGAAGAAAGGCATCCTGACGACGCTCAAAGCGCTGGCCATCGTGAAGCAGAAGTATCCCGGAGTGCGCTATCTTATCGGCGGTGATGGACCGCTGCGGGACAAGATCAAGGAGACCGTGGAGAAGCTCGGCTTGCATGATCATGTGGAGCTGCTGGGCTGGCTGGATCAGGCGCAACTCCTCACGGAATACCAGAGCGCCCACTTATTTCTGCATCCTAGTGAGACCACGAAAGAGTCTGATCAGGAAGGCATTCCGAACTCGATGCTGGAGGCCATGGCCACGGGCCTTCCCATCGTGGCCACTCAGCATGGCGGCATTCCTGAAGCGGTGACCAGCGGTTACGATGGCTTGCTGGTGCCGGAGCGCAGCCCAGAGCAGCTTGCCGCAGCGCTCTTGTCCTTGATGGCAGATGCCAGCGAACTCAAACGAATGTCCGTCAATGCCGCCACTTCCGTGCGGGCGAACTTTGGCGCAATGGTGCAAGTCGCCGCCCTGGAAGACGTTTACTTGGAAGCGATTCAACTTAAGTAACACATGCTTCCAGCTTGTGAGTAAAATAGGCATCATGCCTGTTATCAGAAAAACTCAGGCAGGATGCCTGAGCTACTCACAGGCGGGACGCCTAGGCCACACTCTCTATGAAAACCCTCATTGCCGCCCTCATCATTGCCAGTTTTACCATGACCCTTTGGGCTGAAGACAAGCCCTTGATCATGCCTGTCACGCCCCTGGCGGAAGGCGTCAGAGAGATTAGCGTGGATGAAGCCGAGGCGCTGATCAAAGCGAAGCCGAACCTCCCTATTCTGGATGTCCGCATGTTCGAGGAATGGCAGGAACAAGGCCATCTGCCAGGAGCGAAACATGCCGATGTGCTCAGCACCGAGACCTTCGACAAGGCCGTTCTGGGCTTCGGCTTTGACATGAGCAAGCCCGTCATCGTTTACTGCGCCATTGGCGGTCGTGCGAAGAGGGCCGCGACGCGAATGGTAAAGCTGGGATTCAAGGAAGTGCTCATTCCCAAAGGCTGTTTCAATGCGTGGAAGGCTGCTGGGAAACAGGTGGACAAGTGAGCCCGGCTTGAGCGTGCATCAACCGCGAAGCCCTGGGAGCGCCGACATCCTTGTCGGCTTCACCATTGGCGCGGCGAAGCCCTTGGGAGCGCCGACATCCCTGTCGGCTTCACCATTGGTGCGGCGCAGCGGCGGTGATGTTTCGATGGCCGGTAAGGATACCGGCGCTCCCAGGGTGCTGCCTCCTCGCAGCGCGCTTACTCCGTCCACTCCGCGCCCGCATCCGGCTTACCCTTGATGCTCCAGCGATAGAGATACGTCCAGACATCTGCATCATTGAATGGCGGCAGTAATTCAACAGGCACCAGCTCGTAAAGCCCCACGCCGACGTCTTCGAGGATGTCCAACTGCTTTCGCGCTTCCGCATCCACCTCCCAGATCTCGCCGTGAATGCTGAGGCCTTCATCAGAAGGATACATCCCGGGATAGCCGCCACAGTCCGCCATGCGGTAAACGGGCTGGGTTTGGGCCTCGGTCACGAAGGTCTGACCTGCGAGGTAGTGCGAATTGCTCAGGCCGCGCTTGAGCGTTCCATAGACGAAGAGGCGCTGCTTCATTTCATTTTCTAACTACGCGATCAGCGAGCCATTCGGGTGTGCCGTATTTGCGGGCGACCAGTTCCAATGCCTGAGGCATCAAGGCGCGCTCCATCGCTTTGGCGTCCGTCACTTCGACTTGCGTTGATAACTTGCTGGCAAAATGACTCCCGAACGAGGGCGGTAGCTGCACCTGCTGGATGGTCCCTTGATGAAGAAAGCCGATCTTGGAACGACGTTGCGCGGCTCCGGAGATCTTCTCTCCGCGCCAGACCACATCGAACTTCGCGGGCTCGGTGAAGCACACGCCCATGCCGTCGGTGGTGCTCTCCGGTTGGAGTTCACAGTCATCAATCCCAACCTCCAACATGGCGGCGATCATGGCTTCGTGAATCCAGCGATAAGTGGCGGACGCTTGTTGATCACTCAAAGCCATTTTGGCAGGAATGGCCAAGGCGTAAGTCCAATCTCCATCATGGAAAACCACGCCGCCTCCGGTCCAACGGCGCACGATGGGATGATGCGCGCTCGGCTTGGCGATGGTCTCAGGATTCTGCGAGAAGCCGAAGGAGATGGTGGGCTCTCGCCATTGATAGATGCGGAGCCAGGCTGAGTCTGCTTGGCTGAGCAGGGCTTCATCCAGAGCCATGTTCAGCGCGCCTTCACGCGGCGTTTCGTCCTGCCAGAGCTTGAGATGATCCAGCATGGCACCGTGAGGTGTGGGCACCTTTGGGCTGCTTACTTCTTCTCTTCAGCCTTCTTCAAAGGCGTGCTCATGGGGTTCTGCATATCAGGAGCCACGAGCCATTTCTTGGCGTCGTCCTTGTCCTGAACCACGGAGATGAGGAGCAGTTCGGCGATGTCTGTGTCCAGCGTTTCCTGTTTCGTGCGAATGAGTGCGTGGACGATCTTACCGTCTTCTTCGGAGATGAGGCCGAGGATGTTGATCTTGAGTGTTTCAGATTTCCGCTTCAAGATTTCCGGTGTGATCTTCATGCGGTCATGCACGGCTTTGCGATCCAGCACGTAGGCATCCTGGGGGCTCATTTTCTCAAGCTCCTTCACGTCCTTGATGCCGAGCATGTTCAGCTTCGCGGCTTCCAGCGTCATGGTCTCAGAATTCTGAATGGAGGCAATCATCTGAGAATGCCGGCGCTCCAGAGAGGAGGGGAGCAGCATGGCGGCAGCGGTTTTCCAATCCTGCTTCACGACGGCTTCGAGATACTTCTTCACTACCGCTGCGGTGGGGTGGGTCTCAGGGAGCGTCTCAGCGCGGGCACCGAGGTTAAAGACGAAACTAAAGGCGGTGATGAGGATAAGTGAGCGTAACTTCATGCGTTGATCTCCAGGGAGGTGAGAGTCGTTAGACTGGCTTGCGTTCTTTATGTTCGCAACTCGTTCTAAATGCGTCACGAAGGAGCGTCAAATAAGAAAACCAGCAGCTTGCGTGATGCTCAGGGCCACTGTTTCGTTTACTTCACCTAATCAAACCGAGTCCACCATGAAGATAGCCGTTCTCAGTGACGTTCACGACAACTTGCCCAATCTCGATAAGGCGCTGCGGCGGGCGAATGGGGCTGGCGCGGAGGTGATGCTTTTTCTGGGGGATTTCTGTGCGCCGTTTACGCTGGCGCAAATGGCGGAAGGATTCAGCGGGCCCATCCATGTGGTCTTTGGCAATAATGATGGCGACCTTTTCCTGATCTCGCGCATCGCTTCCCAACATTCGCACGTCACGCTGCACGGGCAGTATGCGGAGTTGGAGATCGGTGGGCGGAAGCTGGCGATGAACCATTATCCCGAGATCGCGAAGCGCGTGGCGGAGAGCGGCGTGATGGACGCGGTCTTCAGTGGGCATGATCACAAGCGTTATGTTCACCAGCTCGGGCGGACGCTTTGGGCCAATCCGGGCGAGATCATGGGCCGCTTCGGCAAGCCGAGCATCGGTCTGTATGACACGGTCAGCGGTGAATTTTCTCATGTGGACTTGGCCGCTTGAGTTCTGGTGTGCTAAAGTGGAGGCTTCATTATGGCTTTGGGAGATCGAGATTACATGAGACCGGGTTCGGGTGGGCGCTCAGCCTTTAGTTGGGACTGGCTGGATGCGGTGACGTTGATCCTCATCGCGAACATCGCGGTGTTCATTCTGCAACGCGTCATCGGGGAAGCCGTGGATGTTCATGAAAACCATGTCGTTCCCTGGGGCGCGCTCAGTTTGAAATCGCTTCTGGAAGGCCGCGTCTTGACGCTGGTCACCCACATGTTCGTGCATGAGAACCTGCTCCATCTTTTTGGAAACATGCTCATGGTTTTCATGGCGGGACGTGGGCTTCAATCGCTGATCGGCCCCAAAAACTTCCTTTACATCTACTTCACCGCTGGGCTGGTGGGAGCGGCGTTGCATCTGGTGATGGAGCACTTCATGGGGCATTCCCCCGGCTCCATGATGTATGGCGCTTCCGGTTGTGCGTTCGGTATCTTTGTGGCCTTGGCGGCGATCCTTCCTACCGAGGAAGTCACGGCGATGATCTATTTTGTCATCCCCGTTCGGACGCGACTCTGGACGATGGCGGCGGTGATGATGGGCCTCTCTTTCGGCCTGGGGGTCTTGCAGATCTTCGGTATCAGCTTTGACAACGTGGCCCACTTTGCCCATCTCGGCGGAGCGCTCACGGGCTGGTATTTCATCCGGCTGCTGGGCTACAACGGACGCCCGGTCTCCTATGATCGGCTCTGGCAGGAACGGCAGGCGCGGGAACAGCGCAACCGTGAACTGGCCGTGGTGCCGCGTCGGAAGCGCGTGGTGGACATGGATGAACCGGATAACATGATCGTGCCGCCGCGTAACTCACGCGAGTTCATTGAGCGCGAGATTGATCCGCTTCTGGACAAGATTCACGCGCACGGAATCGCCAGTCTCACGGACAAGGAACGGGACATTCTGGAACGCGCCCGACAGGAGATTCTCAATCTGGGTGGAGAATGACCGCTGCACCCAACGGATAAAATGAGAATCATCGCAGGCCGCGCCGGTGGCATCACTTTAAAGGTCCCGCCCGTGGTTGCTCGGCCCACGGCGGATCGCGTCCGGGAAGCCCTATTCTCCATGTTGAGTGATGTGCTCGAAGGCGCACGCGTGCTGGATCTGTTCGCTGGTTCTGGCGCGCTCGGCCTTGAAGCGCTGAGTCGTGGCGCGGTTGAGGCGAGCTTCGTGGAGCAGAACGCGGGAGCTTGCGGCGTCATCGAGGACAATCTCAAAAAGTCCCGTCTGCCCGGCGGCAAGGTGCTCAGAGGTGACGCCTTCTCCACGCTGAAACGACTCGCTCAGAACGGCGCGCGCTTTGATTTGATCTTCGCTGATCCGCCCTATTGCAAGAAGCCGGGCGACACCGACTTCGGCCACCAACTCCTCGTGCTGGAATCCCTAAAATCCCTTCTTGGCGGTCAGGGCTTCTTTGTGCTTGAAACCATGATGACAAAGCACGCGGAAGCAGCTATCGCCCAATGGGAGGTCGTTCGCGACCGCGCCTATGGCTCCACTCGAGTCCTGATCCTGAAACCTATTTTGACTGATGCCGCGAGCCCTAGTGCTGCTGATTTATAACCTCCTTTTCCCCGCAGTGCTCCTTTGCATGAGCCCGGCGGCCTTGCGAAAAATGAGGAAGCGCGGAGGGAAATTAAGCGATCTCTGGCAGCGGCTCGGCTATTTCAAAGAGCCCCAAATCACGGCCATCACGGTCTTGAGAGAAGCCGGACCCGTGTGGTGGGTTCATGCCGTCAGCGTTGGAGAGGTGGGCATTGCCCGGAAGCTGATCGAGGAGCTTCTTAAGCAACGACCTGAGATGGGCGTGGTGCTCTCAACGACCACGCCGACGGGCTTCGCGCTGGCCACGGAGTTTGCGGCAGCGTCAAATGCGAAGGTCATCCCCATTTACAGCGCCTTGGATGGCTGGTTCACCGTGCGTCGCTTTCTTGCTCTAATTCAGCCTGCAAAAGTCATCCTCGTCGAAGCGGAAGTTTGGCCGAACTTTCTATATGCAACGACGCAGCGCGGCATCCCGATGGAACTCGTCAACGCCCGTCTCTCACCGCGTTCGGAGCGGCGTTATAAAAAGCTGCAAGGCATGATCAAACCAATCTTCTCCATGCTGGACAAGGTGCTGGTTCAGGAGCCGGAAGACGTCGCGCGCTGGTCTGGCATCGGGGTTGAAGCAACGCGCGTGGCTCACACGGGCAGCATTAAATTTGATATGCGTGACCAGCCTGAACCCACGGTGAAGGTCGCGGAGTTCCGCCAGCTTTTGCAGCGCGTCGGTTGGACGGAAGGCGAGCCCATCCTGCTCGCAGCAAGCACGCATGATGGCGAAGAAGCGGAGATCGGAAAACTCTACAACCGGCTGAAGGAGTCGCTGCCGAAGCTCTTCCTTATCATCGTTCCCCGGCACGTCGAGAGGGCAGGGAAGGTCGCTTCAACTTTGCGCGGGCTTGGCATCAACGTTGCGCTTCGTTCCGCGATCTCCGATGTGGTCGCCAGAGCCCTTCTGGTGGATACGACTGGGGAACTGCGAGCGTGGCAGTATCTCGCCAGCGTCGTCATCATCGGGAAGAGCTTTCTCGCAAATGGCGGGCAAAACCCTGCCGAAGCCGTGATGGCAGGTAAGCCCGTAGTCTTCGGTCCGCACATGGAGAATTTCGATGCCCTAGTGCGTCTTCTTCTGTCACGGCGGGGCGCAGTGCAGGTTCAGGATTTCGCGGAAGCCGAAGAGACGACAGCCAAGCTAATCACCGATCCAAAAAAAGCCCAGCGTCTCGCCTTGGCCGGACAGCAGGCCCTTCTAGCTCACAGCGGAGCCACGCAGCGCACCGTCGCAGCGCTACTGAATGCGTGAGGCGCGCGGTGCTTGTTTCTCCTTGCTTCTTAGCGCGCAATCAACATAGACTCTGGCCATGAAGCGCCTCTTCCTCTCACTCCTCATCGCCAGCAGTATCAGTTCCGCATTGGCTGCCGATGCCGAGAAGATCGTGCGCAACTGGACCTCCAGCGATGGCAAAGCCATGCAGGCTGAGTTGTTGGAATTCAGTGACAAGGAGATCAAGGTGAAGCTCACCGCGAACTTCAACATCGTGAAGATTCCGTTGGACCGGCTCTCCGAAGCGGACCGCACCTTCATCATGGACAAGGTGCATCTTAATCAGAAGAACGCGTCCATGAAGGAAGGCCCGTATGCAGCTCAAGTGCAGGGTAAGTTCATCAAAGCCGTGTCCAAGCTCGGCCTCAACTTCCAGTTCTACGGCAATCCCGAGTGGGACGGCGCGAAGCGCTACCCGCTCGTCATCTGGCTGCATGGCTCAGGTCAAAGCGGCACGGATAACCAAGCCCAGATGGGCGGAGCCACGGGCGTCTTCACCAAAGCCGACAACCAATCCGAGCGCCCCTGCTTCATGCTCGCTCCACAGTGTCCAGATGCCGCCATTGGCTGGAAGAACGAAGTCGCGGGCAAGCTCATGGCGCTCATCGCTGATCTCACCGAGAAGCTGCCGATTGATCCTGACCGCATCTACCTCACCGGCTCCAGCATGGGCGGCTTCGGAACATGGAGCCTCGTCGCGAAATATCCAAACGCCTTCGCCTGCGCCGTTCCGCTCTGTGGCGGTGGCGATCCCAAAACCGCCGAAGCCGTTAAGAACGTCCCCATCTGGGCCTGGCATGGCGATCAAGATCCCATGGTCCCCATCGAGCGTGATCGCGTGATGGTCGCTGCCCTGAAAGCCATCAACGGCAACGTGCAGTTCACCGAACTGACTGGCGAAGGCCACAACATCGCAGGCATCGTCTATGCGAAACGCGAGCTACATTACTGGATGTTCGAGCAGCGTCGCGGCAGTGGCGCAAGCGCTTCAGCCGCGAAGTAGAAGGTAGGGGCGAGCAGCAGCTATCCCTTCAGATGAAGCTGAATCAAAGCCGATGTCACCTCATCCGCTGCCTTGCTCTGGCTACCTTGATTGATGCAAACGAGGGTCGCAAAACCTTTCGCTGGAGCGATCCAGACGACGCAGTGGTTCATCGTGTTGTCACCTGAGTGTGACAGCGCGAGGCCTCCCGCCCAAGGTCGCTGCACGGCGAGCCATCCCTTGGCGTAGTCCTGCAAGCCCGGTGTGTGCAGGGCGGTATAGCTTTCCGGTTTCAGCAGGGCTTTCTCGCCTAGTGCGCCTTTGAGATGATCGGCGATGAATTTGGCCCAATCTTCCAAGGTAGTGTGAACCGTGCCCGCCGGGCCCATGACAGGTGGATTATCCATGAGCGGCCCGTTCTGCGGCATCGGAGTTCCATTGGCAGCGTGCGGCCAGGGTTGATCCGTTTTGCCTAAAGTGCCGATGCCACCAAAACCCACCGAGGTCATGTTCAGCGGTGTGAAGAGGCGTTCACGAATCACAGCTTCCCAGTCGTTGTTGAAGAGCTTCTCGATCACACAACCGGCCATGACATAACCGAGATTGGAATAAAGATATTTGCTGCCGGGTGCGTCAGTCAAAGGCAGCATGGCCGCTTCAGCCAAGGCGGTGAGACGTTGTTTACGGATGGGGCCA
>JANYJH010000126.1 GCA_025361865.1 Phragmitibacter sp. | reverse complement strand
CCCGTTTCCACCAGTTGCGCCGTGGCCGAGATGTTTTCCCCTTGCACGATCTTGGGCTTCAAGGCTTCCCAAAGTTTTTCGTTCTTGAGCGCGGCTTTCGCAGCACGACCATAAGGCGCGTGATCAGGATTGGCGATGGCCAGCTTATGAACGGCCTCACTGGTCAAGACTCCGAGGCCTTTGCTCACATCTACCTCCGCCTTCGTCGTCCATAAAGCGATACGCCCCACGGCATAGACCGTCAGCGATTTCTCATCTGCCAGCCCCGCTTTGATGAGATCAAGTGGATACTGCACATCTGCCGAGAGGAAGAGATCAAAGGGCGCGCCGTTCTTAATCTGCGCAAAGAAGTTTCCAGAAGATCCCGTCGTCACATTCACCGGCACCTCAGGGTGGTCTTTAGTAAAAGCTTTGTTCACCTCTTCCAGACAATACACCAAGTCAGATGCGGCGGCGATGGTGAGCGGCTCGCCAGCTCTCAGCACGGGAATGAACTGCATGAAGAGAAGGAGCAGCGTTGGAATTCGGATATTCATGCAAAACCATAACGCTCAAATCTCAAAGAGGCAAAGGCTTCATGGGGCTTTCAATTCAGATTCTTCATTTCCTGCAGCAATCTTCCGCGAAGCAAAGTAGCCATCATCGCTCCGCGTGATGAGCGAGGGATTTGGCCGAAGCGGACAGTGCGTCATTCGGACATCGGTCTTCGTAGCGAAACCACAAGGCTCGTCACGCGGAGCGATGACGGCTACTTTGCTTCGCGGAAGAAAATGCTCTCCTACAAGGAAGCTTTCTTGAGGCTCGATCCGGTCCTGAATTTTAATGAACCTTTAAATAGGGACATGGGCAAGATGCCCATGCCACTTCTTCGGACTCAACCGAATCGTTCGCTTAAAAATGGAACGTGAGGCCTGCGCGAATGCGATAATCAGGCACGGCTTGCAGGGCTGTGTTGTTCATGATCACAGGGAGTTCAACGCTGACATCGCCACTCCAGCGGCCAAAGTTTGCGAGGAGCCGTGGCCCTAGATACAGCGCGGTCACTCCGGTGTCTTCTGCGGCGTTGCCTTGGAAGGTGTCGGTGCCTTTGGTCTCACCGGTGATGGACAATTGAAGAGCCAGATTGTTATCGCCTTCACGCAGAAGATAAACTCCGGGACCACCGCCCCAAGTGATGTCATTGGCGAAGCGGTAGGAGTATTTACCTGCACCGCGCCAGGTGAAGGTCACGTCTGCCTGCATGAAGAAGGACTTGTAGCTGGTGAAGGACTGAAGGCCGAAAACGCCGTCATAAGAACCGGTGCCGAGCGCGAGGTCATGCCCGTGGATGCCGCTCTCTGGCGCGCCTTCTACTTCGATTTCGTGGAATTCTTCTTTGATGCGGCTGCTGTCGCCAGTGGCGAATTTAATACCGGCGATGAGGTTGAGCGAGCTGCTGAAGTTAGGTTCGCCGCGCTTCATGACAGACACGCTTTTACCGCCCTTGGAAGGCGTTGTCGGGACATCCTGAAATCCTGACTCCACTTTGAACAACTGGAAGTTCGCGAGCAATGAGACATCGCCGATGCCGGAGACGCTGCCGCGATCCATCGTGAATCCTTCCGGCCGCTCAAAGGAACGGTAGATGAACGGAACGTTGATTTGCAGGCCGAGACGGTCGTTCAGGAGCTTCGTGCCCAGCACGAACTGGGTATTGAAGCTGTCCATGTATTGGCCCGTGGGATTGGCCACTTCATGGCCACCATCGCGGAGCGTGCCGAAGTAGGTGAACTGCTCCGCGATGCTGGTGTAGAAATGAGAAGGCTTATCGGTAACGATTTCCAGCGATGGCGAGTAGCAACCGCAGAGGTCACAGGCTTGTGATTGAGCGACGATGGAAAGAAATGAAGTAAGGATGGCGAGATGTTTAAAAACTTTCATAAGGAGAGCTGAATGCGCGGCCCTGATGCGAGGGATCAGGAGGCCTTGCGGATGGGATACAAGAAGATCATCAAGCCTGTGGCCTGATGGTTTGACGGAACGCGAGTTTTTTACGCGAGTCGCGGTGGCAGCAACGAGGGGCGCTCTGGGCGCGTGGTTGCTTCTTGTTCCGGAATATCCAGCTTCCAAAAATCACGCGGTGGGCTCACGAAAGTAACCACGGGCTCATGGATCATCTCGACCTTCATATCCAAGGTGCTGACCTCGGACTTCTTGCCTGTTTCCTGGCCTTTCTGAACCTGATTACAACGCGCGCACGGATGCTTGCCATCGAACGTCTTGGTGATCGCTTCCGCCAGCGTTCCTTCTTGAGAATAGGAGATGACCATTCCTACCCAAGCCGTCGATTGCATGACAGCCCAGTGCAGCCCGATCGAAAACGAAAGAGCCAGCACGAGGAGCCAGTGGGCAAGACGACGCATGAGTGGGGATTGTAAGTAACCAAGGCACAAAGGCAACAGGCATCGTGGCACAAAGTGAGGCCTCTAGAATCTTCGTATTAAGGCTCGGTGCCTTGATGCTTTTTCAGCCACTTCATCGCATCTGCCAGCACGATCCAGCGCTCCACGTCATGCAGCAGAAGATGATAGGATTTTTCATACCAGAGGATCGTCTTGTCCGGTGATGAGAGTTGATCATAGAACGTCTTGAGCTGCGCTGGTGAAGCGATGACATCATTCGGACTGGCCAGCACGAGCACGGGCGGGCGGGTCTGTCGGGCCACTTCTGGCAAGGTCTGCATCATCCGGTAAAGCTCATGCAGGAGTCTGAGCGTGAACTCTGGCACATAGTGTTCCGTCTTGGCCATCTGCTCTTCATGCGTGGAGTTCTGCGTCACGCGGATGTCCTTGTCCTTCACGCCAGCAAGTTTTTCTAAATTCACTTTCTTCCAAGGCAGCAAGGCCATGGACGTCTTAATGAGCACCACCTGAGCAGGCTTCGGATTGAGTCTCAAGCCCACAGCAGGCGATGACAAAACGAGGCCCACAGGCTTCTCGGCGTCAGGCAGACTTGCCAGTGTGTGCAGCGCGATCAAGGCTCCCATGCTTTCGCCATACCAGAAGATGGGCACGCCAGGATGCCGTTTCTGGACGAGTTGATGAAACGTCGCCAAGTCCCTTTGCCAGACTTTCGCCGTGGCGATGTCGCCTCGCTTTTTCAGGTCGGGATCGTTGCCCTGGCCGCGCAGTTGCAGGCCATACACGGCGATGTTCTTCGGTGGTGCCGCTTCGCCCAGTGGCCAGAAGTCAGAGGCCGCACCGCTCAGTCCATGCACGGTGATCACCACGGCTCGCGGATGCTTTGCCTCCTTCGGCAGCCAAGGCATTTCCTTCCCGTCATAGCTCCGCCAAGAGGTCGCGTGGAGCACGGGCTGGATGTTTTTTCGGGGCATGGTTGAACAACTCACGAGCAGCGCCATTGGCAACCAAAGAGAACGTTCAAAGATCCAGCGCATGATGCAGGGAGGATACAATGAACTGCTTCTGCACCGCAATACGTTCCAGCAAGGAAAACTCGGACGGCGACTCGAAGGTCAACGAAATGGGCACGCCCATCTGGTAAAGGACAATCGCTTCCGGTAGCCCTGGCATGTCCTTGGGAAGACGTTTACGATTGATCAGCCCGCGATCCGCCGTGCTGGTGTCGATCTTGGTCCGCAGATCCAGCGGGATGATCTTTGCGCAGTCCTCCAGAATCCGATGACCCACGACCTCGGGCTTTTGATTCAGTTCATAAACGTAGATGCCCTGCCCGTCATAATCCTCATGCAGACACAAAGCGAGCGAGGCCCGATGCGGCTCCACCAGAGCCCGCCATGCGGCGATGACCGGCTCCTTCAAATCATGGAACGTGCGGTTGATGTCCACTCCCCGGTGATCCACGCGGGTGTTGTTGATCAGTCCGTTCGGATTCAGGCACGGGAAGATCAGGAACCGATGCGCCTTCAGTAATCCCGCATTCTCCTCCGCCCATTCCAACAGCCCCCAAGGCGGGGCCGCTTCATCCCCATGAACTCCAGCGGAGATGTAGAGGCAGCGCTCGCGATTCGTCGTGCGAGGTTCTCCAGCGCGTGAGTCCAGGAAGTAAACGGGGTGCTCCCCTGATTGAGCAAAAGGCCGAAGGGTCAGGCCTTCCCGTTTCGTCAGCGCCTTCCAGCGTTTGATGAGAAATTCATAGTCATGGGCGCGGTGCAGCAGCGGGAACACGGGCATGGAGGCTATCATTGCGGGCAGAAGCTCATGGTGCAAGCAGGACTGGGAATCGAGTTCTTCATGAGGTCGTTCAATGAAACGGAATCGTTACGCTACTTTGCTCGCCACACTGTCGGCGAAGTCTTACCCAAAGGTTCGCTTACCGAACTCCTATGACTTCTTCCATACGCATCACCCTCCTGACCACGGCGCTTCTGATCCAAGCGTCCATGCTTTCTGCGACGAGTTTTAATATCAGTAATGCCTCTACTGCGGCGCAAACGCTGGCTACTGG
>JANYJH010000115.1 GCA_025361865.1 Phragmitibacter sp. | reverse complement strand
CTGATCGTTTTTGACCGCGCAAGCGAGGCAGGGGAAGACACAATGCAGACCAGCGGCCTTCGTGCAGATTTCTCTGGTGAAGTAGTTATATTTGTAACTCCTCATGCAGTAGATGTCGTGATCATGCACCATGCGGACGAGGGGCACTCCGCTGTTCACCAAGGTTTCGATCACCCGCAGGTCTGCCATCTTATGCACATAGACGGCGTCTGGTTTGAAGGCGGACAATGCCTTCTTCGTGCTTTGTAGGGAGTCTTCTCCTAGTGCAAAACGGTCTTCAAAAGTCTCGTTCCAAGCGGCTTCTCCCTTGCCTGTGCTGGGGCCGTGAAGGATCGCCATCGTGTGGCCTAAGCGCCCGATTTCAGTTGCCGTAATGAGAGCATTAGCTTCTGCGCCAGCCAGCGAACCGTATCTCTCATGGACGTAGAGTATTTTCATAAGATATTTTAATAAGCCGACAAGATGAATAAAACGGGTGGGAGGATGCTCAGGAAATCTTAGTAAATAAGGTGGAATGAATGATTTACGCTGTTCTTATTATGGAAATTATAGATCATATCAAATGTATGATCAATTCTTTTTAAATGGGTAGTATTACCCAATGATGTGAATCTGAATATCACGATAAGTTGAGTTAAAGTTCCAAAATCGAGAAGGCGTATTTAACTGATGTTGAGCGTTTTATACGCCG
Source organism: Phragmitibacter sp. (assembly GCA_025361865.1). Classification (GTDB taxonomy): domain Bacteria; phylum Verrucomicrobiota; class Verrucomicrobiia; order Verrucomicrobiales; family Verrucomicrobiaceae; genus JANYJH01. The sequence goes on along the minus strand of JANYJH010000115.1, from coordinate 16,466 downwards.
TCACCTCCTCATAAATGAGAATGTTAATGAGCCCCAAGTAATCGCTCGGGGCTGAATTGAAAGAACGGCTGGGGCGTTCTAAATCAAAATTCCCATTTTGAGTTGGCGGGTCAGCTCTGCGCAACCATCCTCCAGAAGATCCAGCACATGATCGAAATCCTGCTCCGTTCCATAATAGGGATCAGGCACGATGGTTCCCGGATGTTCCGTGCAAAACTGACGGAAGAGCTTCACTTTCACATGATGCTCCGCCTTGGGATCAAGCCGGAGCACGTCCCGGAGATTTTCCTGATCCATCACGAGGATGAGATCGAACACTTCCAAATCAGAAGGCTTCACGAGGCGAGCTTGATGCTCCAGTTTGACTCCTCGCTTCAGAGCGGCCTTGCGCATTCTCGGATCGGCGAGATCTCCTATGTGATAACCAACGGTGCCTGCGGAATCAATCTCCACGCCGCCACTCGCATGTTCAGCCTTGAGCGTGTGAAGCATCACTCCTTCAGCCGCGGGGGAGCGGCAAATATTGCCCATGCAAACGAAGAGTATTTTCATGGCCTCAATGGCTTGCTGCGATTTCATCTAACGCTTGTTCTATTTCGGCGAGCCCATTGACCAACCGAATGTCCGGCACGCGCACGGCCTGATGATAGCCGTAAGCGGCACGACCTCCGATCAAGACGGCCACATGCTGCGGAAGGAGTCGGCGCAAGTTCGTCAGCTCTACGGGCACATTTGGATCGTCGGAAGGATAGACCACGCTGAGTGCCACGGCCTTAGCTTTACGGGCGTTCACGCAGGAAACGATCTCCTCCGCAGGCAGTGATGGCCCCAGATAAGTCACGCGCCATCCTACATCCCGAGCAGCGGCCGCAGCCAGTAGCGCTCCCACTTCATGAACTTGCCCCGAAGGCGTAGCCACGACCAACTCAGGTGCGTTCGCGGGACAGGTTTGGGTTCGGCTTCCGAGGCCCACGTAGTCACGGACGGCACAGGTCGCGAGGTGTTCGTGAGAAACTCGCATCTCCCCTTTGCGCCAGCGCTCGCCGACTTCGTAGATGAGCGGCGCGATGACTCGGAGCAGCGTCGTGCGTTGTCCGTAGCGGACCCGCGCATCATCCAGCAATTGCGCCAGGGTGGGGGCCTCCAGATTGTTCACGGCTTCGAGGCAGCCTTCCAGACACTGATCTGGCGTGGCGTGATCATACTCGTGACCATCGCTCGGTGTCGCAGCGGCGGGGGTGGGCAGGCTTTTCTTCTGCAAAAGATGCAGTTCATCCAAGGTCAAACAAGCGATCTGGCTGATGCGATGTCCGCAGTCAGTAAGGATTTTCAACAAGCGAAGGCGCTCGATTTCTTCATCGGAATAGAGACGGCGATTCGACAGCGTTCGTGAGCAACAAATCAGCCCATAGCGCTTTTCCCAAACCCGAATCACATGCGCGGTCAAGCTGGTGCGGTGGCACACGACCTTGATCGGATGGCGGAGTTCTTGGGAAGGAGAAGGCATTGACGGGGGTAGATACGTCGCGAGAGCGCCAACGGAAAGGGGAATTTGGGTGGGAGTAGTCAGGAGCCAGCCTGAGGTGCCCTCCTTGTTTTTTCAAAAGGGGGTGTCGTTTTGGTTGATTTCCAATAGCGAGCTACTGAATACTGGCTACTGACACCTCACTTACTTCTTCCCCATGTTAAACAACGTCTGGTCTTTTCTCCTTCTCACGGGCCTAGTCGCGGGCGCTTTGTTTGGTCGGCTGGGGAACATGGTCAGCGCGGTGTTTGATGTGTGCAAAGCAGTCGTGCTGGACATCGCCTTGCCGCTGGCTGGAACGATGATGCTCTGGCTCGGCATCTTGCGCGTGATGGAGAAAGCCGGACTGATGCAGGTATTGGCGCGTTTGATGTCGCCGATCCTGCGCCGCTTGTTTCCAGACGTTCCCGCTGATCATCCGGCGATGGGAGCCATGCTGATGAACATCGCCGCGAACATGCTCGGACTAGGTAACAGCGCGACTCCGCTGGGTCTCAAAGCGATGAGTCATCTGCAAGAACTCAATCCTCATAAGCAGAGCGCGAGCAATGCCATGTGCATGTTCCTTGCCTTGAATACAGCGGGCTTCACGCTGATCCCGATGTCCGCGATCAACTTCCTGAACGCTGGCGGAGTGAAGAACCCTTATGCCATCATCGCGCCGACTCTCTTCGCCACGTTCTGTGCGATGAGCATCGCCATTCTCGCCGCGAAGCTCCTGCAACGACTACCCGTCTTTCGTGCCCTGCCGGATCAAGACGATGCTCCTGAAGCTGTCGTCAGTTCAGAGAAAACCGAGAAGTCCTTTCAGCCCTCGCTGTTCCGTAAAGCGCTCATCGCCTTGACTGCTGCCGCCTTCGCGCTCGGTGTTTTCTTTGAGTTCGCACCAGCGCAACGCACAGCGTTTCTTAAGACGGTGGGCTTGGCCGAACTCTTGAGCAATGCCGCCCAGAAGAAAGCTGAGACGGAGCTGCGAGCTGCTGAAATCAAGGCGCAAAAGGCTGTCGTGAGCACCGCTACGGTGGATGTCCCCAAGCCAGCGACTTGGCGCGAGACGGTGCAAAGCGTCTCCGTGTTGGCCATTCCGCTCGTGCTTCTGGTGGCGGTGCTTTGGGCCTTGGCCAAAGGCATCCCCGTTTATGAAGAGATGGTCGAAGGGGCGAAGGAAGGCTTCGGCGTAGCCACCCGCATCATGCCGTTTCTGGTGGTCATGCTCACCGCTTTGAAACTCTTCAGTGAGTCCGGCGCGCTCATGCTTCTGCAATACGCCATCCAGCCCGTGCTCAGTCTCATTCACATGCCCGCCGAGCTTTTCCCGCTGGCCGTCATGCGTCCTCTGAGTGGCTCCGGCTCCCAGGGCATCCTCAACGAAATCATCCTCAATCCCGCCGCCAGCGCGTTCCTGAAATACACCGCGTCCATCATGTATGGCTCCACGGAAACGACGTTCTATGTGCTGGCCGTTTACTTCGGCAGCGTCGGCATCCGCCGCATTCGTCACGCTCTCGCCGTGGGCCTGGTCGCGGATGTGGTCGGCATGATTTGCGCGATTACGGCTGGTCGGTTGCTGTTTGGTTAGACGGGGAGCGCGGAGACTCCTGTCCGCAATCCCTCATCACGCTGCGCGGAGCGATGCTAGCCGGTAGCGGGGGATCCAGCGCAGCGACATCCCCGGACCACGGACCACTCAGGGACCGCCGGTGGCGTTGAAGAAGCTGGCACAAGCCTAGCCCGATTCCCTCTGGACAAAGTGTTGCGCCACGGCTTAGTCCCAAGCCATGCCAGCGAAGCCACCGTTCATCGACAAGCAACTCGTTACGCAAGTCATCTCCGTCACCGCGCTCGGCCTCACCACATGGGCTAGCGGAGTGACCGATCCGGGCCTGCTTATGGCTGCTGGCACCCTTCTCGGCGTGGCCGGAAGCCGCGCCGCCTCCGCTGCGGATAAGAACCAGGAAGATCACGAGTGGTGGTCCAGCCTGCTCGTGAACGAAGACGTGGCCAAAGGCATGGCCACCGCCATCCAGAGCGTCATCGCCCATGAAGGCGAAGACACGAAACTTCCCCGGCACGATCTGGCCGCAAAGCTGGCTCCATTGGCCCATGAGCGCTGGGTGGCATTGTCAAAGGAGGGCGCTCTTTTCATTGCCGAGCTTCAGGACAGTGCGGTGCTCACCCCACTGGCAGAGCACATGGCGGGACAACCGGTCTATGCTCTCGAAGTCGGCGCATGGCAGGCCTTTCTGCTTAGCCTCATCGAAGAGGAGGACCAGCGCACGGATGCTGTCGTCCAGAGCCTTGTCGGCTACCTCGCAGATGTCCTTCACCGCACGCTCATCCCTTCCTTCCTTAACGTCATCGCCCATGACCTTAAGCACAAGGGTGCTCTCTATGCCAAGATCACCGTCCGCTTCCTTGGCAAGATCGACCAGACGACCGAGCGCATTGAGAGCAAGGTGGATACACTTCTCGCCCGTGCCATTCCTGCCACCCATCACATCCCCATCCAGCTCCCTCCGGCAGCCTCCAAATACTTCGGGCGCTCGGAGATCATCGCGGATCTCATGGACCGCCTGCGGAAGCAGCCGCGCACGGAGGTCTGGGGCGGGCCGGGCATGGGCAAGACTGCCCTCACGGCGAAGGCCCTCACCGGCATCATCGGGGAGAAGGGCGAGTTGCTCGCCACCAGTCCCTTCCCGGATGGCGTGGTCTTCCTCGATCTCTACAACCTCTACAAGGGCAGTGCCGACACCGCCTGGCAGGCGCTCGCCAATGCCTTCGACGACACCCTGCCCACCACCATGACGGCCAAGGAGCGCGCCCACACCGCCTGCGCCCATCGCTGGGCGCTCATCATTCTGGAAGGCGCGGAGGTGCTGGAGAAGAACCTCACCGACTTCATCACCGTCCTCGCCCCAGAGTCCCACCTTCTCGTCCTCACACGGGATGAATCCCAGACCGCTGCCGCACGCCGCATCAAGCTCACCGACATGCTCCACACGGAAGACGCCCTGTTGCTGCTGCTCCACCTTGCGCCGCAGGTCGATCAAGCCATCCTTAGCGCCGTGCAGCAGCGTCTCGGCGGGCATCCGCTGGCCCTCACTTGGGCGGGCAGTGCGCTGGCGGATGCCACCGAGCCCCCGCAGGACTTCCTGAGCGACCTGCGGGCCAAGGCTTTCACCGCTCTTACAGAGCCGGGTGGCGACCCCACCCATACTTTGCAGTGGATGTTCGACCGCACTCTGCGGCATCTGGACGCGCCGACCCAGACCGTGCTCGCCGCCGCTGCGCGGGTGTCGGAGCCCTTCGGCGTGTCCCTGGCGGAGGCTGCAGGCGGAAACAAGGACGAACTCAAGCGGCTGGTGCAGGTGGCCTTCCTGCGCAGTGATGCAGAGGGCTGGCGCTTCACCCATGCCCTCGCCGCCCAGTTCGCCCGGCAGCTTCCTTTGCCGGAAGGGTTGTTGGCGGAGCTGGGCCGCTGGGCCGTCGCTGAGCTGGAGAAAGCAGATGCCCTCTGCGTGAGCCAGGGCACCGGCCCGCTCGGTATCGCCCTCGCCCATGCCTGCGCCCTGCTCCTTCAGGATCACACCGGTTCCACCCTGGAGCTTCTCGTCGTGGCCCTCATGCAGGACGGCAGCAGTGGCGATACCCTCGGCATCCGCCGGGGCCGCCTCGACTTTGCCCGCCGCGCCTTGGAAGCCGTGGGCCTCTGGCATGAGCAGGCTCCGGCGGGACTCGCCGCATCGGATGACTGGCAGCGCCGCCGCTCCGTCGTCCTCAATCGCCTCGGCAACCTCGCGGTGGCGCAGGGCGATCTGGCCGGGGCCTTGCGCAGCTTCACCGAGAGCAAGACCATCGCCGCACGCCTCGCCGCCAGCGATCCCGCCAATGCCGAGTGGCAGCGCGACCTCTCCGTGTCGCTGAACAACCTCGGCAACCTCGCGGTGGCGCAGGGCGATCTGGCTGGGGCCTTGCGCTACTTCACCGAGGACAAAGCCATCGCCGAACGCCTCGCCGCCAGCGACCCCGCCAATGCCGAGTGGCAGCGCGACCTCTCCGTGTCGCTGATCAAACTCGGCGACCTCGCGGTGGCGCAGGGCGATCTGGCCGGGGCCTTGCGCAGCTTCACCGAAGGCAAGACCATCGCCGCACGCCTCGCAAAGAGCGACCCCGCCAATGCCGCGTGGCAGCGCGACCTCTCCGTCTCGCTGAACAAACTCGGCAACCTCGCGGTGGCGCAGGGCGATCTGGCCGGGGCCTTGCGCTACTTCACCGAGGACAAAGCCATCGCCGAACGCCTCGCCGCCAGCGACCCCGCCAATGCCGAGTGGCAGCGCGACTTGTGGGTGAGCTACTCGCGACTGGCGGACCTTTGCGAGAAGTCCAAGCAGGCAGCGGAAGCGAAAGTGTGGTGGCAGATGGCTTACGACACGCTCTCTGGCATGAAGCCGCGCGGGCGGCATGCATCGCCAGAGGACTTGGGTATCTTGGAGCGATTGCGCGCGAAGGCGGGAAGGTAGTCATGCGCTTAAGCGCGTGATGGCGTGGCACGGCGGGAAGCTGGCGTGTTGGCCTGCGGGGCTCATGCGGGCTAAAGCCCAGGACTACTTTGCTACACCTCGCCGCCGCATGAAGGAGCGCGGGCTGCACTTTGATCCGGCGCTGGTCGGGCTCTATGAGCAACTGCACGCGGCCTTCGGCGGGGCGTAGCCACGGAGTCGCGCCGCTCTACTCCACGACGTATCCCCTTGCCTCCACGACGTAGGCGCTCCGTGCCCTGATGCATCCTCTGGCCAGCCGGACGTGTCCGCTCGCTCCCCGGACGTATCCTCTTGGCAGCTCGATGTGTCCTCTTGATGCCCGGACGTGTCCTCCTCCCACCGTGGCGTAGGCGCTGGCGGCCTCGGCGTCGTCGAGCTGCCAGGAGGATACGTCCGACCCACGGGCGGCTACGTTTTTTGCCCCAGCGGCGAAATAAGTTTGACGCGGGCAGGTGCTTTTTGCTATATGCTTGCCGTTCCATTCAACAACAAGCCAATCCTATGCCTGAAAGCCTTGCCTTCATCAAAGACCGCGCCGTGAAAACGATCAGCGCTGCCAACCAAGTCGCCAATGTGTGGACCTGGAGTGAGTTATCCCCCGTGCAGCATCAGGCGCAGCTTGATGCACTGGCGGGCAACCAGCAGGCCAAGCCGCCGGTGCTGGGGCAGGAGTCCATCTTGGGTGCGGCTGAGCAGACGATGCTGGCGGCGCGGGCCGCCTGGGATGGGGGCCTGGACAAGCTGCACGGATGGACGGTGCTGGCCGTGGGGATGCTGAAGGCATTGTATCGCAATGATCCGGCGAAGCTGGCCCTGGTCAGCGGCTTGAGTGCCTCTGAATCCAGCCGGGATGGCGTGCTGGCGGAGGCGCTGGCGCTGGCGACGGCCTGGGAGAGCACGGACGCCAACTGGGTGCCGAAGGCGGGAGTGACCCTGGCGGCGTTCAAGGCGCAGCGGGAGGCGGGCAATGAGGCGGATCGCAAAGCGTATGCCGCCGCGCATTCGGCATGGAGTTCCGCCGCCGGGACGCAGCGCATGATGGCGGCTGCGCTGGAGGATCGCAATGAGGGCTGGTATGCGAGCGCGGTGCTGGTGTTCCCCGCTGGCACGCCGGATGGCGACATGATCCGCACGACGATTCCGACAACCTATTCACCCCCGCCGCCAAAGGCGAAGCCAGCGCCCACGCCGCCAGCGTGAGGAGTGGAGATAGGAGTCAGCAGGCCGAAGAAATCCGGCCAAGTCACTTTGACGACCCTCGTCAGATCCGGAACGAACCAGAGCTGATGCCCGTTGCCCTCGGTTGCACCGCCCTAAAGAGGCGCAGTTGCTTTCAGAGCGGCATCGTAGCTCCTTGATCTATTTGTCGAGCTTGGGCTTAGGCTTGGCTAGGGCTAGGCTACGCACCCAGAGGATGGGCTTGTCTGGCTGATCCAGTTCGATGGTCAGCGTTTCATCGGTGACATCTTTTTCCAAGGTGATCTGGCCGATGCGCAGGATGCGGAAGGTGTCTTCTGTGGCCGTGATCTGATTCATCGTGAGAAGCTTTTTCACTTCGTTTCCCGCATAGCGCACGGTGACGGAACGCGGTGGCACGAGCTTCGCACAGGAATAGACGGCTACGAGATCATAGATGCCAGCGACGACGGTGGGCACTTTCCATGTGGCTGAGCCGAGCAAGATGGCTTTGCTGGGTGAGTCTTTCACGATGGCGGTGCCTTGTCCGCTGGCGAGCTTCGCATCTTCGGCAGGGAGGACGATGGCGTTCTGCAGGGGCCGAGGCTTCCGAGCCTTGTCCGCCGCAGCGATCTCTGGCGGTGGCGGTTCCTTTTTAGGAGGCACGAGTTCCAGAATTCCTGTGGTGCTGACGAGAAGTTTAACCCGCGTGATCTCGGCTTCCACTTGCTTGGCTTCAGCGAGTCGGTCTTTTACGGTGAGGCGCTGTTTGAGCTGATCCAAATCACGCAAGTAATCCGTGATGATCGGGCCGTGAAACTTACGAAGATTGGTCTGATAAGTCGTCTCTAGGGCTTGCAGCCGGAGCGCATCAGCCTTGGTATCATGGGCATCGGTGGTCGTTTGGCTAAAGCCTACGGACGATCCCAAGGCGAGAACGATCAATAGCCTTACAAGCTGATTCATGGCGGCGCGTGCGATCATTTCGGCGAGGATTCGGGAGCCAAGGCCCAAGCTCCGGGCTGGATGGGGCGTTGTTTGGCGGCAGCTTCGCGCTCCTTGAGGGAGGTCAAGGCGCGCTCCTCGATCTTGCGTAGGGGCGGGTTCTTCGCTGAGGGTTGGTTCACAGCCGCGAGCCCATTGTCCACGAGGATACTGGCGAGATCGCCTATGTCATCAGGCACGACGATGGCGTAGAGAGCCCCGTCCTGGTCCTTCTGCCAGCGGGTCAGAATGCGGAGAGGCTTATCGCTCAGGTAGGAGTTCGTGAACTCAGCGGCCTGCTTACCCACGCTCACCGCATCCTCTTCCGTGATGCCAAAGTAACCCGCATGGAATTTCTTACTGGTTTTATCATCAGGAGTCGGAGCGGGACAGGAGACCCAAGCAAGACGGATGAGGTATTCCTTGCCGCCCTGATTGATGCGGAAACGATCTCCTGCACTGGCGGCATCCGGCACGAAATGGGCATCCGCGAGCACTTCCAGTCCTTCCGTAGATAGGTCTGAGGTGATGCGTTTCGTTCCGTCCTCGGACATGGGATTTTCCAGCCAGAGCTTAGTTCGAGCAGCTTCGGCTTGGATGGCTGCGATGCTGTCCGCGTCATTCTTGGCCGTGGAATCAGCCTCTATCGTCTTTAAGGCCGCCAGATAAATATCCACCAGAGGCGTGGCGATGCTCTTCATATGCGTGATGTGATCAGCGTGCAGTTTGGCGAATTCATCCACCGCCGCCACCGTGGGATCAGTCGCCGGGGCTGCTGGTTTCGCGGGCGTGAGTTTGATTTCCTTTAGATTCATCAAACTGCCGTAGCCCCGCAGTCGGGTGGCGCGCAGGGCAAAGCGGGCATTCGTGCGCTGAAGCTGCATGGGCGGAAGCTGGAGCGTGGTAAATGTGCTCCAGTCGCCAGTGGATTGGACACTGCCCATGCGGTGATTTTGAGTCGCCCCACTCAAGCTCGTGTCTTCGTAGAAATCGAATTCGCCACCGGAACTGGGGTCAGGGGGTGGAGCCCCAGCCGCAGGGCGTGGGGGAGCTTCGGTGCCAAGACCTGCGGCGTAGGTGACAGAGACATCATACAGACCGGGCGAGACTTGAAGAACATCCCAGGTGGCTAGGCTCCCGACGCTCTTCCAGCCCGTCAGCAGATCATCCATCCGGTCATAAGTCACAGAGCCAACCGTTTTGCACTTACCGGGTTTCAGCACGATGGAATTCGTGAGCCCGCTGTCAGTGAAGGCGTTCCGATAGCTCTCCTGCAAAGACAGCCGACGCTTCTGCGCGATGAGCGCCTGATCATAGTCCCCGTTCGCCGCCAGATCGCGTTCCAGAGTTTGCAGCGCGGAAGTGAACTGATCCGTGAGGGTGCGGCCACTGGACATGGCGCGCTGAAGGTATTGCTGCCGCAACTGGGCCAGCTCAGGCGCTTCGGTAACTGGCGCGGCAGTTAACGGGGGTGGCGCTGCGCTTAGAGGAAGCCCCGTCATGGCTAGAACCGAGAGGATGAAAAGTTGTAAGAAAAGAGGCTTCATACAACGATTAACGATTCGCGGGAACGAGCGTTACAGAGTGGATTCGCACGGAATGGGCTTCATCCACATGCCCCACGGTGAGGACGAGCGAGCCTTTCCCGTCGCTGACACGCAGCGTGCCATAGAGCTTTTCCATCGGCGTTTCAGGACAACTCTTCACTGGGCATTCCAAAGTGTAACGAGTTTCACGCAAGATGAAATTGGCCGCTCCACCAGAGCCGCTCGAAGCAGCGATGTAAATCTCGTAGCCGCCCGGAGGCAAGTCTGCCATATCCCATACAGCGAGGCTCCGCGCGGGCTTCCACCCTGAGATGCCATTGTTGGACACTTCCACGGATAAGCCCGTGAGCCGGGCATCCTTCGGCAGGAGCACGATGCGATCAGGCAGCGAAGCATGGCGAAGGCTTTGCAACTGAGCCCCGAGGGCGGGAATTTCCTGCTCCATCGCCGTGACTTCCTGTTCAATCAAATGCCGCTCATTCCGTGCTCGTAGGGCTCCTGTGTAATCGGCACAGGCCGCGAGCTTTCGCTCCACGATCCGCAAATCATCCCGATATTTGTAGTTCTCTTCCAGAAGCGAGCCCAGGAGATTCTTCCGATATTCAACCCTGAGTGTGCGGAAATCCGGGGCTGCATTCGTAGCCGTCTGCGTCTGTCCCATCAAATTGGTCACGAGCATCGCCAGCAAAGCTGCTGACCAATTGAGGATGAGGTATCTGGGACGAGTGGGAGACAAGGTGATTTCTAAATGAATTTAAGCCTATAGCATAGGGATAACTGACCGATGGGGCAAGACGATTCACCGTAGTCACTCAAGTCTCTCCGAACTCACCGTTCTTGAGACATGAGCAGACTTGATCTAGGACAGCATCCGCGCTGATTATTTAATTCAGCCTCAACAAAAGCCGCTGACGGAGCCCTCTATCTCAAGATCCAGCTCTGCACGGCAAATGTCTGCGAGCAGGTAGCGCACCTGATGTTCCTCAGCGCCCGTTTGTTCCTCGAACCACTCTTTGATCAGAGAGAGTTCTTCCGCGTGGCGGATATAGCATTTGAATTCACGAGTGATGGGAGCGGAAGAACGGCGCATCGCTTCGGGCACCTCCATCCGCTCGAACATGATTTCCATGTTATGCATCGTCGTGCGAAATTGGGTGTGCCAGTCGCCCTGACCGATGCTTCGATGTCCTTCGATGCTCGCCGTTCCAGAAAGCCAGGCCGTGCGCTGGTCGGGTTCTTGAACGATCACGCCACGCGCGAAACCCGGTGGACGGGGGCCGTAATCCGAAGGGTAATGATAGGCCGGAACTTGGGAAGGATTCTCAAAATAAATGGGCTGACTGCGGCCTGCCTTGAAGTATAAAACGAAGTCCTCACCGGGGATGCCCACCGCTGAAGCCGCTGGCATGAAGGACCGCAGATCTTTGCCAAAGCGGGACTCAAATGCCAGCCAGCGCCCGATGTTGAACTGGCGATACCGCTCCAAGCCCTGATCATCCTCGTTAATGCGGGGCACAAAATTCCACACGCGGTGCAGATGCATTTTCTTCTCAAGACAGAGGTCGATCACCTGTCCATAAAGCTGCCGCAGCGGCGTCTCCAGTCGGCCTGCATTCTTGATCACCGCAGCTCCCATCAGAGAGTTTTCGTTGCTCACGGTCAGGATAGAATCAAACCACTGGGCTTCACCTTCGGGCAATGAAAAAGTCTCGACAGCCTCACCGTGCAGCAGCGGCGCAGGGATACTGAGCGCCGCGTTCTCGCCTAGTTCCAGAGCCGCCATCGAGGCTCCAAAGCGGATCGTTAGGGCTTTCACGGCGGTTTGCAGGTTCATTGTTATGAGATTGGAATAAGGATTTTCGTGAGGGAGTCAAACAAATGTCACGCGCAATGGACGAATCGCCACAGGTGTCTATGCTGGTTGGATGTCTCTGCGGAATAGAATTGTGACCAGTCTTATCGTCCTCGTCCTCATCGTGGTGGGACTTTGGCGACTGCGTTTGGAAACCGATGTGTTCTCGCTTCTACCGAAGCATCTCCGGGAGGTCCAAGGTCTCGTGCAACTCCACGAGCATTTCGTGCAACGGGATGAGCTGATCGTCAGCGTCGAAGGCGCGACTTCAGCCGAGACCCAAAGCGCCGTCAGCAGTCTGGCGGAGCATCTTTCCAAGCAACCCCAGCTCGTGAAGAGCGCTCGCTGGTCAGGCGTCTTTGAGAACGGTGAAACCGCTTCTGCGCTACTGGCGTGGGCTTTGCAAAACTCAGCTCCTGAGCGACTCAAAGTCATCAGGGATCGCATGGAGCCAGCCAAGATAAGTGAGCATTTGCAGGCGGTTCTGGAGTCCCTCGCCAGCTCACCGGACACGGCGATGGTGCAGCGTCTTTCCTATGATCCGCTGGGCCTCACGGATGCGCTTGACCTAGCTGCGGCGGGCGGCTTTGACACCTCAGGGTTCAGCCTTGCCTCAGAAGATGGACGTTTACGACTGCTCTTCGTGGAGCCACGCGAAGCGCTGCACGGCTACAAACACGCCACCCAATGGCTCACTGATTTACGCAGCGTCATGGATGAATGGCTGAAGTCGCAGCCTGCCAAGACGACCATCCGTTTCACGGGCGAGCCCGCCTTCCTCTCCGAGATAGGCGAAGGCATGGAGCATGATATGTCCGGCACTATCGGCCTCACGACGGGGCTTATCGGTCTGCTCTTCTGGATCATGCATCGCCGCATGAAGCCGCTGATTTGGATCATGGGACTCTTGTTGCTAACCATCCTCATGACGCTGGCGACGGCGGGCTTGATCCTCGGTAAGATCAGTGTCATGAGCATGGGCTTTGCGCCCATTGTGCTTGGGCTGGTCGTTGAATACGCCGTCCTTATTTATCAAGCAGCGACCGATCAACCGCAGCTCAGTTCCGGCGAGCTTCGCCGACAAGTCACGCCCGGTATTCTTGCTGCGGCAGGCACCACCGTCGCGGTATTCGCCGCCTCTTACTTCAGCAGCTTTCCCGGCTTGTCTGAGATGGGCCTGCTCGTCGCAGTGGGTGTGACCTTGGGCTCGTTGATGATGCTCCTGATCTTTCCCATTCTGTCTTCGGAATTCACGAAGCGGATCAAAGTGAGCCCCACGCCGAAGCCCGTCAAATCAGGGCCTGCGGTGTTCTCAACCATCCTTCTCATCACTGCTTTGGGTGCTGTGATAGCCATTCGTGGCTGGTCTGGTTTTGATGGCAGCTCAGCCGCCATTCGCCAGCGTCATAGTGAAGCGACGGATGCCTTCGAGCACTTACAAAGTCGTGTTGGAAAAATAGATCAAGCCTCCGTGACACTCCTGATGTCCGCGCCTGAAGCCGATTTCGCAGAAACCGCGCTGGCCGCTGAATCCCTACTCTCCAAGGCCAAGCAGGATGGCGTCATCCGCAGCTATACTTTGCCCACGATGGCCGCCTCTCAGCCCGAGGCGCAGCGCATGAACCGCCCCATGATGGAATGGATCACGCGTGAACAACCCCGACTCATGCAGGCCGTTCTGGATGCAGGTTTCACGGATGACGCGCTGCATCTCTTCCGGGGCGTGATGAAGCATTGGACCGCTAGTCTTGCTGGCAAAACATGGCCACAGCCTTCGTCAAAACATCCCGCTTCCGATGTGCTGAATCGCTTCCTGTCAGACAAGCAAGCGGGCCAGACCGTGATGCTTGGTTCCATCGCTTTCGATGGTCTGCCCGGCACGCCGGACATGACGAAGCTGCACGAACTGGAAGCGCGACTGGCCAGCGCTCCGACCTTGTATATCGCAGGTTGGGAGAGCCTCGGGCCTGCGATGTCGAAAGCGGTTCAGCATGATTTGCTCACGCAATCCTTGCCGCTCGCGCTGGTTCTCGGAGCCATGATTTGGGCCGTGTTCCGCAATAGAAAAGACTTCGTGCTGTCCATCGCCATGCTCCTCGTAAGCCTCGCGGCATTGATCGCTGCTATGACGCTCCTGGGCCAGAAATGGAACCTCGCCAGCCTCACAGCGATCCCACTTCTCCTCGGTCCCGGCATTGACTACGGCATCTACATTCTCATCGCGATGAGACAGGAGAAGAATGACATAGCCAAGGTTCGTGCCACCACGGGCCGCGCCGTTTTCTATTGCGGAGCCAGCTCGATCATCGGCTTCGCGAGCAATCTCATGGCCAACAATCAAGGCGTCTTCAGCCTCGGCCTTGCGTGTTCTTTGGGCCTGCTCGCAGCCATGACGCTATCGCTTTGGTTGCTCCCGCATTGGCGCGTCGGGTGGAAGGGAGTGTAGCACAGGCATCCTGTCAGTGGGCAGAACAGGGTTCGCTTCGCAGGTGGCACAGGCTTCTAGCCTGTGTGTAGTTCAGGGATCGCTTCGCGGCTACGCAGCCTGCCTGAATCATTTTCTGAATCAGCCAGGATGGCTGTTCTACCCACAGGCAGGGATGCCTGTGCCACACTACTTCGTCCCTTCCGCGTTCTTCCGATACTGGAACGGATAACTCTTTACCACGCCCTGAAGTGGCACAGGCTTCCAGCCTGTGTGTAGTTCAGGCAGCCTGCCTGAATCATTTTCTGAAACAGCCAAGATGGCTGTTCTACCCACAGGCAGGGATGCCTGTGCCACGCTACTTCGTCCCTTCCACGTTCTTCCGATACTGGAACGGATAACTCTTTGCCACGCCCAAGATGAGCGTTGAGAACTTGTTCCCGTTCTTCTTCATCTCAGCCATAATGCCGCGCACGGGGCCTTCATCGTAGTAGTCCAGTTCACGACCCAGCGCATACGTCATCGTCTGCGAGACGAGGTTGTGCAGGAACTCATCCTGCTTCTTCAGGATGACCTGCCGAAGCTCACGCACGCCGTTGAATTTCTCTCCCGTGGGCAGCACGCCATCGGTGTCCAGCTTGGCTTCAGGCGTGCTCTCGCGCCACGCGCCGATGGCATCGAAGTTCTCCAGGCCGAAGCCCAGCGGATCAATGCGCTTATGGCACCCGGCGCAATTCGCTTCGGTCGCGTGTTGGGCGAGCTGCTCGCGCACGGACTTTGGCGGTTCGCCTTTCTTCGCAGGCTTCAACTGGCCAACGTTCGCTGGCGGCGGCGGTGGCGGTTTGCCGAAGACCACTTCAAGTATCCACTTGCCGCGAAGCGTCGGGCTGGTGCGGTTCGTATGGGCATTGATCGCGAGCAGTCCGCCCATGCCGAGAAGGCCACCGCGCGGGCTATCGGTGGGCAGCTTCACACGCTGGAGGTCCTTGCTATTGCCTTCCACGCCATAGAGCTTGGCCAGTTCCCAGTTCACATAAGCGTAGTCACACTGGAGCAGTTCGGTGACGTTGCGATCTTCCGCGCGGAGCTTTGAGAAGAACATCTCCACTTCCTCACGCATGGATTTCTTCAAGCTGTCGCTGAATGCCGGAAACGCCTCACGGCTGGGGCGGGCTTCAGCGATGTGATCAATGTGGAGCCAGTGCGCCGCGAAGTTCTTCGTCAGCGCTTCTGCCTTGGATGACGACAACAACCGCTTCACCTGCTGATCCAGCGTTTCATCCAGCTTCCCGCTGTCAGCCGTCGCCAACAATTCTTCATCCGGTGGGGACGACCACAGGAAGTAACTGAGGCGCGTCGCCAACTCATGAGCACTCACGCGATAAGCCTCCTTTGACCCTTTCGCTTCACGATCTTTCTCAATGCGGAACAGGAAATGCGGCGAGACCAGCACGGGCTTCAGAGCCTTATGCAGCGCGGCTTCGCGGACTTCGCCTTTGGCCAAGGCCGCTTCATAGAACTTCACGATGCGTCCCACTTCCGTCTTCTCCACGGGACGACGATAAGCTCGCCGCATGAACGCCGTGAAGAACGCTTCTGCCGAGCCACCCTCAAGCACTGGTAACCCCGCGAAGAACTGCTTCACCGCCTTCTCATCCGATTGCGCGAGCATCTTCGCTTTGTAGTCCTTCGCCGCAAACTTCTTCCGCTCCTCTTCAGTCATGAGAAGGCGTTCCAGCGCCCGGTCCGCCGCGATGAAATACTTCTCCATGAGCGAGGGGGCCATGTTCAAGCCCGCCGCCAGATTGGCGTAAGCCGGGCCATTATCTTCCAGCGCGATGCCCGCTTCACGACCGGAATCGAAGTCGATGCCCAACAGATCCTTGAGCGTGTTTTCATACTCCACGCGACTGAGACGACGCAGCACCGATGGCCCCGGATCGCGCAGGGCAGGGGAGTTCACATCATAGTTCTCCGCCACTTCACGGATGCTGTGCAGCAGCTTCGCCTTCACCTCGTCCGGCAGCTTCGGCTCATCATCCGGCGGCATGTCCCCAGACTCGATCTGCTCCAAGGCACGGCTCCAGAGCTTGTGGTCCTTGATCACCGAGAGATTGTCCGTGAAGCCGGAGAAATCAACGCTGCCCTTATGCTTGTCCGCCTTGTGACAGGCCGCACAATGCTTCTCAATGAGCGGTTTGATGTCGCCTGCATATTGCGTTGCAGCCTGCGATGTAGCGACGAGCAGGCTGCTCAATAAGGTCATCCAGGGTTCTCTCAATATCATCTTTATATTAGGCTTCACCAACACCTCAAACATACAGTCTTTAAAGAGCAATACTTTCGTAGCGGCGGACTACTTTCTTTTCATCAGCCATGCAACTTGTGCTTCGCATTGACACACCCCTTAGCGGAG
>JANYJH010000109.1 GCA_025361865.1 Phragmitibacter sp. | reverse complement strand
CCAAGGCCTCCGCATCGCGGCTTTCCCCCAATCCGCAAGCGATGGCCAGCATGATGCCGTTTCGGAAAGGAACGACCGTGCTCTTCATGCTCTGCTCTGCGTAATGCCCTTCCGGGATGTCGCCACCGCTTTGTAGGAGATCCGATGCGAAGAGCTGATTCACAAAATCGAGCGTGATCACCTCATGCTTCACCCCAAGCTTTTCAGCGTGCCAGGCGGCCATCGGAATCTCCATGTGGTTATGCTTGGAGCCGTAATCAAAGCTCACACAGCCCACCACTTCATGCTCCTGCGCAGCCCAATACAAGGCCGTCACAGAGTCCATGCCGCCGGAAAGAAGAACGAGAGATTTCATGGGGGAAGTGAAAAGTGAAAAGGGGGAAGTGAAAAGGGCAGAATAAAAAACAAGCAGAACTCAAGCCACCTCATTAGGCCCCACTTTTCACTTTTGACTTACCCCTTTTTCACTCTGCCTCAGTGCCCACAGCCTGCACCACAGCACTCCGCTTCCTCATGCTCATGCCAGTCGGGGAACTTAGCTTCCACAGTGAGTTGAATGCCGCCACGGGCACCGAACTCGCCGCGCACGGTGCATTGCTTCGGTGAGAGGGCTTTGACGAGATCATCCAGAATGCGGTTCACGATCGCTTCATTGAAGGCCGCATGATTGCGATAGGATGCGATGTAGAACTTGAGGGACTTCGTCTCAACGCACAGCGCATCCGGCACATAGACGATCTCAACGTGCGCGCAGTCCGGCTGCCCTGTCACCGGGCAGATGCTGGAGAACTCAGGGCAGTTCAATGTGATGCGGTAGTTCCGCCCCGGTGTGCGATTCGGAAAGGTCTCCAGCTTCGCCTCATCAGGGGACGACGGTAATTTGTTCTCGGAACGACCGAGCAGGGTGAGGTTTGAGTCTGACATAAAGTGTAAGTAGGATCGGGTGCTCCAGCGATGATGACGGTTCAACTTCCATACTGACTTTGTGGAAAGAAGCCAACAAGAATCCGTTCCGCTATTTCAAAGGCTGCGACGCCAAGATCATCTTGCACAGCGCCCCGGCTCGCTGAGAATGCGCGCCGTGAATCCTTCCCGTAAGACCCAATTCCTCGTCATCTTCCTGACCATCCTCCTGAGCACCATCGGCTTCGGGGTGTGTATTCCTGTGCTGCCTCTCTACGCGGAGAAATTCGGGGCCAGTGAATTCGTCAACGGCCTGCTTACCGGCGTCTTCTCACTCATGGTCGTGTTCGCCTCGCCCTTATGGGGAAAGCTCTCCGACCGCATCGGCAGGCGGCCCGTGCTCATCATCAGTATCCTCGGCTCGGCTGCGGGCTATTTCGTCATGGGCTGGGCCGGATCGCTCATGTGGCTCTTCGTGGCCCGCATTATTGATGGCGCCTCCGGCGGTAATGTGGCCACCGCGCAAGCCTACATCGCCGACATCACGACGCCTGAGGAACGCTCCAAAGCGATGGGCATGATCGGCGCGGCATTCGGTCTCGGCTTCATCATCGGCCCTGCTATCGGCGGCATCTTGGCCCAATATTCACCGCATCTTCCTTTCTACTTCGTGGCCGTGCTATGCCTGATTAATGCCCTTCTCGTTTACACTTCGCTCCCGGAAAGCCTGACCGTTGACAAGCGCACCACTGCTCACACGGAGCAGCCTTTGTCGGAATTGCTGAACCACGCTGACGGGCCCGTTTACGTCACGGTCTGCACGTCCTACTTCGTCTGCCTCGCCGCCTTCTCCATCATGACCGCCGTGTTCTCCCTCTTCGCGGCGCGGCGCTTTGGCTTCGATGCCCAGCATGTCGGCTACATCATGGCGGCGATCGGTGTCATCGGTGTCATCATGCAAGGCGGCGTCATCCGGCGCTTGCTGCCGAAATATGGCGAAGTCAAAATGGCCCGCAGCGGCATGGTCGCGCTGCTCATCAGCTTCATCCTGCTGCCCTTGGTCGGTGGCATGAACGCCCTGCTCGCCGTGAGTTGTTTGATTGCCATCGGAAACAGCCTCGTCCAACCCACGCTAAACGGCCTCGCCTCCCGCAGTGTGGAAGCAGGCTGGCAAGGCCGCGCGCTCGGCCTGCTGCAAGCCTCCGCCAGTCTCGGTCGCGGTGCTGGACCGATCCTCGGTGGCTGGTTGCTCGGCTTGGACAAGGCCGGCCCCGTGGAGAACTACGGTCGCACGCCCTATTGGGTCGCGGCGGGTTTCATGGTCGTGACGCTGCTACTCGCCACTGGTCTGCGCAATCCCAGCCTCGGCACAGGTGCTACGCAACGCGGCGAAGCGGATGACGCTCCGGCTGCAGAGATTTGAGCATTGGAGAGAAGCGCTACCTCAACAAGGACGCATCCAGCACCTCAAAGCGCACCTTGGGATGCTTCGCCGCAAGGGCGCAGCGGTTCCATTTGGTTTCGAGATCGCTTTGCACACGTCTCCGTTCAGAGGCGCTGAGCTTCTTCCATTTGACCTCGGCTACGAGCAATCCTTTCGCATCCTCTGGATCAGGCGCGACGATGTCGAACTCCACATCCTTCTCCCAATAACGCTGAGCCGCAGGGTAGCGCGCACGGCAGAATTCCTCGAAGACCGTGGAGGCATGATCATGGACCAGTGAGGCTTTCTTGGCCGCGTCATAAGTGCGCCAAAGACTCTGATGAGGCGAGAAAACACGGAACCAGAACCTTATCGTGGGGTCTTGGATGCGGTAGAGAATTTTCTTGGTCGTGCGCACGCTCTCACCATAAGGCAACTCACGGACAAGGATGGAGGCGTCCAGAAGTTGTTGAAGCAGGCGGGAGAGATTCGTCTGCGCCGTGTTCAGGCGCGAGGCTATTTCAGAGGGACGCTCTGCCCCACGGCCCACGGCTTCGAGCACGGCGAGCGCATTGAGCCCCGCGATGCCTTCGTCTCTCAGAATACGCTGCGGCTCCTGCTCCATATAGGGCGCGTAGTCGAAATAGAGCGCCTCCGCAGCGGCCACGGCGTCTTGCCCCTTCTCGATGAATTCCCAATACTTCGGGATGCCGCCGACACAGGCGTATTTCTCAAAAGCATCCATGTCGCGAGCCTTGAGTTCACAGGCATCGCAAAAGGCTTCGTATTCCATTGGGCGCACGACGAGCAGCTTGTGAGCGCGACCATAAAGCGGGGTGGCACGGTTCAGGAACAAATCATTCATCATCTGCGTGCTCGATCCCGCTAAGATGAGGAAGCACTTGGGCGGCATGGAATGATCCAGCCAGCGCTGCAAACGGCTGGGCAGCGTGGGGTCCACAGCGGTCAGATAGGGGAATTCATCCAGGCACAGCACCCACGGCTTCTTTTGTAAGGTGAGGATTTCCAGGAACTCATCCCAGGTCTTGGGCACGAGGCTTGTATCAAGCTGCGGCTGGATGTCTGCGAACACCTGCTGGATCTGCATCTCCTTTTGAGCCTCAATGGCCTGGCTATACATACCCTTACGGCTCGCAAGCCAATGCCGCAGCAGGCGGGACTTACCCACGCGCCTGCGTCCGAACAGGACCAGCAAGCCGCCTTTGCGGGCAGCGGCATCCAGTTCCCGCTGTTCAGCGGTTCGATTGACGAAGGTGAGTTTCATGTGGCTGAGTTTATCTCTGAACATAATGTCTGTCAAACATTATGCTCAATGAGCATAATGTTATCAGCGCGCCACCAGCACCTCCATCGCGCGCATCGCCGCGCTGCTGCGGTTATCTACGCCCAGCGTGTTGAGGATTGAGCACACATGCTTCTTCACGGTCTGAGTGCTCAAGCCGAGGATGCTCGCGATGTCCTCGTTGCCTTTGCCTTGCACGATCCAGAGCAGCACTTCGGATTCGCGCGCGGTAATGCCGAGGCTGAGGAGCGGCGCGTGGTCGGTGAAGAGCTGGTCGAAATTCACGCGCTGTTGATCCTTCCTCGTAAATCTGGCTTCCAATGCGGCGACGATTTCGTCACGGCTCGC
>JANYJH010000101.1 GCA_025361865.1 Phragmitibacter sp. | reverse complement strand
GATGAAGTGGTTTTGTTGGGCCATCAAGGATCGGAACAAATTTCCGCTGAAGAACTGGCGACTAAAGCAGGAACCATTTCGTGGCATATTTTCACGGGCATCGGCGAGCGCGTCGAGCGTATTTATGCAGGAGTGGAAGAGAGGCCAGCAAGTTGACGCGCATAGCCAAGAGAATCAATCTCCGTCACGTCCTTGTCCCGCCGGATGGCTTTGATTCTGGGGAAGCGCATAGCCAATCCGCTCTCATGGCGGGTGCTGGTTTGGATGGAATCAAAAGCAATTTCCAGCACTATATTGGGAGTCACTGTGCGGACATTTCCACGCTGGCTCACCGTGTGGATCTGAAAATGGTCAGTTAGTTCTTCGATCTCACGATCCGTCAATCCTGAGTAGGCTTTGCCGATGGTTTTCAATTCGCCAGTGAGTTCATCGCGGACGGCGAAAGTGTAGTCGCTGAGCGTATGGCTGCGTTTGCCGTGACCCTGTTCCGCCTTGACCACCACTGTATCCAAAGTGGAAAAGGCTTTCTTCAGTTTGAGCCAGGTCTTGCCGCGCCTGCCGGGGGTATAGACACTGGCACTGTCCTTGGCGATGAGACCCTCATTGCCGGATCGCCGTGCCTGATGAAACGCAGCTTCCACTTCGGTGGCGTTGCAGACCTGATGGACGCTGATGCACTGAAAGAGGATCGGCAAAACAAGTTTCTCCAGTTCGCTTCTCCGTTGAACCAGAGGTTCGCCCAGTAGGCTGCGTCCCTCCTTCCAAAGCATATCAAAAACAACGTAACGCACGGTGATGTCCGAGGAAATGAAGAGGTCTGCCTGATCGCGTCGGCCCAGACGTTTTTGTAAATCGAAGAACGTGAGTTTCTTGTTCTCCGCATGGGCGATGATTTCACCATCGAGAATGACTTCCTCTTTCAGCCCGAATGCTGCGGCTGTTATCTCCGGGAACTGTGCGGTCACGCACTTGAGGTCTCGGGTGTAGATTTCAGCCCGTTCCTTAGAAAAGTGAAGCTGGGCGCGGATGCCATCGTATTTATCTTCCAGCCAGACGGAGTTAGCCGATGAAGGATCGCCAGCCAAACGATCCCAAATGACCTCAGCGGATTCCGCAGGGCTGGCGAGCATGACTTTGATGGGAACGAAGGGAATCGGAGCGGCTGACTGAAGTTGGTTCACGGCTGCCAAGAGTGCCGCTTGCCCGATGTCTCCCGTGAGCATAGCGGCTTCTCTGACGGCCTCGGCATTTTTCTTAAAAGCCAGGGCCACCGCCTCTTCGATGAGACCCTCTTTGGAGCCGACGCGCAGCTCTCCGGTGAGCAGTCGCACGAGGTAGCTTCCTTCCAAGGGAGAGAGTTTTTCTAACATCGCTTTTAACACCGAATTCTTTCCCTGAGGACCGTGAGCATCGCGCAGTTTTACGAGTCCTTGAGCGATGTCACTGATGCTCAGGTCATGGGAGAAGGCGGTCAGGCGCGAGGAATTTTCCGCCTGTTGAAGCACGAGATAAGCGGTGCGTCCCGTGTCATTCTGAGAGCGGGAAATCGCCCGGTATTCATGCTCGCGGAGAGCACTCATTTCCAGCAGGGAACGGCGGATGAGAGCCCAGCCCACATTGAGCGGAGCCGTGCCAGTGGCGGGATCACTGAGCAAGCCGGCGAACCAGCGGGTAGCGGTGGCGAGATGATCCTTCGATAGGCTTTGTAGAAACACAGCCAGATAACCCTGCTTCTTTAAACGTGAGGACTCCGCCGCGACCAGCTCACACGTCGCTGCCCAAGCCCCAAAGGAGTTCAGCGTATGGGTGGACGCAGGGATCGGCGTAGTGTTGACGACGGGTGCGGTGCGGTTTTTTGGAAGACTGAATTCAAGTTGATCATCGGTAATGAGGGAGCGGGCGTCGTGGCCGCGTTCGCGAAGATCTTGGGCGAATTCACTGGTGGAACCGTGGACGGTGAGCACGCGCTTGGGTTTGGTATGGGCCACGCATTCCAAAAGTTCCGGGTAATCTGCGTGATCACTGAGTGGGAAGACTTCATCCACTTGGTAGCGATATTTGGCCCCCGGCGTCAAGGCCCAGCCGCTGAGCATGGCGGTGCGGCAGACTTTGAGCTGACGCACGGCTTGGGATTTGGCGGCACTGGGTGGCAGAATGACGATGTGGCCCGCAGCATGATCAGCCACGAATTTCTCATACGCAGGGAAAGTGTGGCCATACTCCTGATAGGCTTCAGTGAGCTTCAGCATGGAGTTGTGCAGCATCACGGGAACGCCCGCGCCGCTGAGGGAGGAGAGGATTTCTTGGGCTTTGCCCAATGAGTAGCCGAGCAGGACGGGGATGCCGCCATCATCAAGCGTTTCGCGCACGAATTTCAAGATGTTGGCGATGACTTCCTCCTGCGGCGGAAAGCAGAAATGAGGCAGGCCGAAGGTCGTCTCCATGATCAGCGTATCTGCGGTCATCAGCTCCGCAGGCTCTGCGGAGCGGCCTTGGCGGAGCTTGAAATCGCCCGTGTATAGAAGCGTGGCATCGTCGCTGATGCGCCGGATATGGAGCATGGCGGAGCCAAAGATATGCCCAGCGGGTAGCAGCGTGAGCACGAATCCCGAGAACTCAAAGGGCTCACGATAGGCGCGGATGATGGACTTCTCTTCCGCCAGCGTGCCGTATCGTTCCGCGATCAGCCTTGCCGTGACCGGCGAACAGATGGCGAGCTGATGCCGCGCAAAGTGGTCACTGTGGGCGTGGGAGATGAAGGCGCGATCCTTACTACGATGGGGGTCCAGCCACAGGTCCAACTCAGGAAGGTAGATTCCCTGGCGGTATTGCACCTCGATATGAGCGGAGTCGGGCATGGAAAAGATACGTTACCGTAGCGATACGTGCGCGAAACGGACAATGCTGTTTTTCAACCCGTGGCGTTGACATCCCCCCGCGTGTCCCTATTCTGCGGGGCTTATGATTTCTATTGGACACCACTTCTTTAGCCGCGCCTTGACGGCCGCGGGTCTCGCCCTGCTTATGGTGTCCTGCGCGGGCACAAAGGCTCCCCAAGGGAACGGAGGAACGATCACGAAAGTGAAGTATTACTTCCTCGATGACATCCGTCACAAGCCGATTCAGGTCGTGACTGATCCCTCGATTCCTTTTGAGCGTCAGCATTATCTTTACGGGGCTGTTTCACAGAAGGAAATGGCTGAGCGATATGGCAACTACTACACCGTGTTCTGGAAAGCTGATGACCGCAGCCAGCCTGTCAAAGTTCGTTTGGAATACCGTCAAAGCCTCACGGGTCTTGTTGTGAAGAGCACCGAGCAGGTAGTGACCGATATTCGTAAGAACAACATCACCCAGTTCGCCGTTATCGGGGATGACTACGTCAAAGGAGGCCCTGTCTCATGCTGGAAGGCCAGTCTGGTGCGTGGCAAGGAGATCCTCGCGGAATCCAGATCCTATCTCTGGGAGAAATAATCCGTCCCGTTTCTGGAGACGTATTAATTCTAGTGTTATATTGCGAAGTTGTTAGTAAATCATTTAATGAACAGACCCCCCCACATGTCATTGCATGAGCATCGAAGTAGCATCCAGAGCATTGGATGGACTGTATGGTGCTGCGTTTGCGAGCATGGTTGTTGAAGCTGCTTCATTACAAACACCATTCTTTACCCTTTCATCCCGTGACCCCACCCGCCCCGATTCTTGTTGGAAAAATAGGCAGCATTTTCTGGATGCGTGTGGAGGGGAAGGGTTCGTTTCAAAATAGCGTGCAGGTTAAAAACTGCTTTCAGGCGATGATTGATGATGGTTCCCGCCACTTCGTCGTGGACTTGGAGCGCTGTCCGATCATGGACAGCACCTTCCTCGGCACCCTCACGGGAGCAGCTCTCAACCTCCGCGAGATGGGGGAAGGCGAGGTCAGCATTCTTAATGCGAATACGCGTAACCAACAGCTTCTAAGGAGCCTCGGATTGGATCATATTTTGGAAGTGGACATTGAGGGAACTAAGCTTCCAGATGAACGCACGCAAGTTCGGAAAGAACTCGAATCCTGCGCCCAGTCACTCACTACGTGCAATAACGAACAGGCGGCGCATGTCCTTGAAGCTCATGAAGCTCTGATCAAGGCCAATGAAGAAAACAAAAATCGCTTCAGCGATGTGATCGAGTTTTTGGAAAAGGAAGTGAGAGATAAGGCTACGGCGGCTGCGTAATAAGGGCGATGGCCCGAAATGCTTCCCGCGCAGCGGAAAGAGCACCTCCATTCTGCTAGAGAATTTGGAGAAATCTATATCTTCTATGTATTGCACACGTTCCATGATGAACTAACATACACCCGAACATGATGGGTTGGTATGTTGCGGTGTTTCTCCTGCTGGTGCTCGCGGGCTTCGGGTGGGCTGTCTTCAAATCCCGACGCCGACGTATTACGCTGCTTGATCTCCTTTCGAGAGAGAACAATGAACGCGCAGAGCGTGAGCATCGCCTCTTTGAATTCTTCCATGAGCTCGGTGCGACGACCGTGAAAGCACAGCTTGATTCGATGATGCATCGAGTCATCGCGGAAGGGGCCGCGAAGGTGATGAGCGCTCAAGGCGGTGCATTGTATCTTTACGATGATGAGAAGAAGGTGCTCGTGCCCAAACACTCATCCAAAGGCTGTCCGCCCCTCATTGCTTTGCCTGAAAACATCGTCGCACAGGCACAAACAAACGCTGGCACACTCGCGAGCTTCCTTCGGCTCAATGGCGTTGGCTTGGGCGTTGGACTTCTCGGTGCGGTCTTTGATCAACGAAATGCGGAGAAGGTGTCCGACCTTCAGGAGCATGTGAAATTCGACGGTGCGAAGAATGTCTTTCAGCAACAGGTCTCGGCGATGATGGCCCCTTTGATTGTGGGCAAGAAGAAGCTCGGTGTCCTAGCCGTGGCCAACAATGCTTCTTCTCAACCCTTCACGGATGATGACCTCGAAGTGTTCCAAGCTCTGGCCGACCAATGTGCTTTTGCCCTTGGCAGTCGGTTCGCTCATGCCGAAGCAACTAAGAAGAAAGCGATGGAAGCGGAGCTTCGCAATGCCAGCGAAATCCAGCGCGTGCTGCTGCCAGAGAAAGCACCCGTGATGGCAGGCTTTGAAATAGCGGGCCGGAACGTGCCTGCGGCGTTGGTCAGTGGAGATTATTACGACTTCATTCCCATCGGCGACAATCACCTCGGCGCGGTGATCGCGGACGTTTGTGGGAAGGGCATTTCCGCATCGCTCATCACAGCCATGTGTCGCAGTGTCCTCCGCGCGAATGCTCGCAATGACCTCTCGCCAGCGTCCGTCTTGGCCAGTGTGAACCGCAACCTCTTCCCGGATATACGCGTGGATATGTTCATCACGATTTCCTACATGGTGATCGCGAACGACGGCTCTACGGTGACGCTGGCCCGTGCAGGTCACACGGACCCCATGCTCTGGCGCAAGAGCACCGGATTGGTGGAAGAAATCAAGTCACCTGGCCTCGCGGTCGGCTTGGATAGAGGGGATGTCTTTGAGCGCGTCACGAAGGATGTCACCATTCAGATGGAGTCCGGCGATGTCCTTCTCCTCTATACCGACGGCGTCAATGAAGCCACGGATCAGAAAGACGACATGTTCGGTGAAGAGCGCATCATGGAGCTGCTCGCGGAATCCGCGCCGCGTGGGGTGCAGCGCGTCGTGGAAGCTCTCATCGAAGACGTGGATACGTTCATGGCGGGTGATCCGAAGACGGATGACATCACCATTGTGGCCTTGCGGAAGAAATGACTTCGCGCCAATCGTGCCGTATGCCCGCCTTTCTTCAGCATCGCGCCGTCCGAGTTTTGTTTTGGCTGATCGTTATTCTCGTGGGTTTCAGCGCCTATTTTAGAGGCATTGAAAGGATGTGGCCGCAGAACCCTTTGCTGACGGGGAAGGGGAACAAGGGCTACGATCAGTCCTACTACATGGAAGCGGCGAAGGGCTTCGCGGCAGGTAATGGCACGCTGGATCGTGCGCGGAGTCGGATGCCACTTTATTCATGGATCATCTCCCGACTTTATGATGCCAAGCTCGAGCCGCAGGCGCTGATTCAACGCTATATGACGTTCAATGTCATCCTTTCCGTGGGTGTCTTGCTGGGCGTCGGACTGATCATTCAACGGCATCTCGGGCCCTGGTGGGCCGTGTGGATCACGTTGGTCATGGCCTTGAATGTTCTGCTGACCAAGGCCATTCTGATTCAGCCGGAGGTGCTCTATTACTTCACTTCGTTCGCGGTCTTCATTGGAATGCTCCAGGCGCTAAGCCGCACGGATTGGTATTGGAGACAGATGATCGGCCTCGGTTTGCTTACCGGCGTGAACCATCTGCTGAAGGGTTCTGCACTGCCGATGATCGCCTTCTTCATCATGCTACTGATCGGACGCAGTGGATGGATTTGGTTTCAGTCACGACCCACCACATCGTGGAAGCTCATCGCTCTGCCTGGGGTGTTCCTTGCCGCATTTCTGAGCGTGACGGGCTACTACATGTTTCATAGTGTCTGCTGGTATGGCAGTCCGTTTTATGATCCGAACAGCCGCTACTATCTCTGGGCGGAGTCACCTGAGGAAATGTTCTCCATGCAGCAAACGGGCCTGGCCTATACCGTCCCGAACCTGAAGCCGCCACTGTTGGATGATCCTGACATGAAGAATTTTCTTCCCAGATGGGTGCCTGATGAAAAACGGCGCGCGGAGTTGGAAGCGCAAGTCCGCGCCACAGGTAGAGTCGATCTGGTAGGCGAATGGGACATCCTGCCGGGGGCGAGGAAATACTTCCAGACGCACTCCCTCGGCCAGACCTTTACTCGCTTGTCGGATGGCGTCATCGAAGTCGCTCGGCATAACGCCGCACACCTTGATGGCTATGGGAAGTATCTCATCGCCTTGTCACTGGGAGCCTTCGTCTTCGGTGGAATGGCCGTGGTGAGATCGACTACTGAGGAACGGCGTGCCTGGCTCCGGAGTTACGGTTGGTCCGCTGCCTTCGTGCTGCTAACGATCAGTGTGAATTACTTGCTCTACGCCTGGTGGGCTAGTGTCTCGAACCGCAACCGCTTCTTCCTCACCATCTATCTGCCCATGATGTTCAGTGCTGCGGTCATCATCCAGCGCAGCCTCGTGCATCTGCCTTTGGGCTGGGCTGTGCCGCTGCCCGGTGGGAAATCGTTTCGTATCACCTTGGGTGGATTGCTGCTGCTCGCGCTCTTCGTTTGGTTCCTGCGAGACAATCGTCAATTGCACACCGGGCATCTCGTCCAATGAGGAGGCTTTCCGCGCTGCTTGCTAGGTTGCAGAAACGGGTGCATACTACGCGCCCCTTTCCCAAAACCTTAGCGAATCAAAACATGAATCCGACATCCGAAGAACCCACCCTCACCAGCGAAGCACCTGAGGTCGCGTCTGTAGAAGCCGATGTTGTGGCTGCCGAAGTCACCCCTGATCCGATGGCTGAACTCCAAGCTGAAGTGGATAAGTGGAAAGACCTCGCCTTGCGTAGCGCCGCAGAGTTGGACAACTACCGCAAACGCACCGCGCGGGACATGCAAGACGCTCGTTCCTATGCGAACGCGGATCTCCTCCGCTCCCTCATGCCCGTGCTGGATACCTTTGAAATGGGCCTGGAAGCCGCCCGTGCGGAAAGCGAGAGCAGCATCGTCTTTCAGGGCCTCAGCATGGTTCGTGGCATGTTCCAGAATTTCCTGAAGGAACAAGGCGTGGATGAGATCGCCGCGCAGGGCCAGCCCTTTGACCCGAATCTCCACGAAGCCATGAGCCAGGAAGCCAGTGCAGAGGTGCCTGAAGGCTCCGTCACTCGTGTCCTCCGCCGTGGCTACAAGCTCAAAGAGCGTCTCCTCCGCGCCGCGACAGTCGTTGTTTCCAGTGGTGCTGCGTAATAGGCACAAAGTCAGAATCAGCTCCAAACTTTTCTAAATAATGGCCAGCAAGCGCGACTACTACGAAGTCCTCGGCGTCTCCAAGAACGTCACTCAGGACGAGATGAAAAAAGCCTACCGCAAGCTCGCGGTGCAATATCATCCTGATAAGAACCCAGGGGATCACACAGCGGAAGAAAAGTTCAAAGAACTGGGTGAAGCCTATGACATCCTCAGTGATGAGCAGAAGCGCGCCGCTTATGATCGCTACGGCCACGCCGCTTTCCAAGGCGGTATGCCCAGCGGCGGCGGCCATGACCCGATGGACATCTTCAGCCAGGTCTTTGGCGGTGGGGCAGCGGGTGACATCTTCGAGAGCTTCTTCGGCGGCAGTCGCGGTCGCGGCGGACGCACCACGAACGGCCCACAGCGCGGTTCCGACTTGCGCTACGGCATGGAGATCACGCTCGAAGAAGCGGCGCGTGGCGTTGAAAAAGAAGTCGAGATCGAGCGCCTCGTCGGTTGCGATGTCTGCAACGGCAGCGGCTCCAAAAGTGGTGGTGGCACCAAGACCTGTCGCACCTGTGGCGGCGTCGGTCAGGTCGTCACCTCACGCGGCTTCTTTCAAGTTCAGCAGACCTGTCCTGATTGTAACGGCACTGGCCAAACCATCGCCGACCCCTGCAAGCAGTGCAACGGCGGAGGACGCATGAAAGACCGCACGCGCATCCGTTTGAAGGTGCCAGCCGGTATTGAAGAAGGCTCCCGACTCCGCTCCAGCGGGAATGGAGATGCTGGAACCCGAGGCGGTCCCAGCGGTGATCTTTACGTCGTAATCCAGATCAAACAGCATGACGTGTTCGAGCGCGACGGCCAGGATCTCCATTGTGATGTCCCCTTGAGCTATCCCATCGCCGCCCTCGGTGGCGATCTTAGCGTGCCCACATTAGATGGCAAAGCGAACGTCAAAGTCCCCGCAGGCACTCAAAACGCCGCCACCTTCCGCCTTCGCGGTCAAGGTCTGAAACAACTCGGCACCGACCGTAAAGGCGACCTCTACGTTCACGTCCAGATCGCCGTGCCCACGAAGCTGAATGCCGAGCAAAAAGAAAAGCTCCAAGACTTCTCCAAAGCCTTAGGCGATCATAATTCACCCATGCACGAGTCCTTCCTGGAGAAGGCGAAGCGGTTCTTCTTCTAAGTTATTTACATCCTTCACCCTTTCCGAATGCTTCCCACCCTCGGCTTCCTGCAATCCTACGTTGAACCGATCATCGGCCCTTGGCTCTATGAGGACTCCATTGCTTGGACCGGCGTTGGCTTCCTCGGCGCAGGCATCTTCAGCGCGCGCTTCGTCATCCAGTGGATGCAGACGGAAAAGAACAAGCGCCTGACCGTGCCGCCTTCTTTCTGGTATTGTTCCTTCTGGGGCAGCGTGATCAATATGATCTACCTCATCCATGTGGACAAGGCCCCGCTCATCCTGATGAACTGCTTCCTGCCCGTGCTTTACCTGCGGAACCTCGTTTTCCTCGGTCGTGCCGAGGAGAAGACGCTCAAGGGCTAGCACTCAATTACCGAGACGCTGGAGCTGATACTTGCGCTCGATTTCGTTGATCCACTCGGCGTTGTCCAGATACCAGCGGACGGTCTTGCGCATCCCGCTATCAAACGTTTCCTGCGGCTCCCAGCCGAGCTCGCGACCGATCTTACTGCAATCAATGGCGTAGCGTCGGTCATGCCCCGGACGGTCTTTGACGAAGGTAATGAGTTCCTTCGGATCACGCTGCAAATCAGGGCGCTCCGCATTCACCGCTGCGATGATGGCATGGACGACATCAATGTTCTTCATCTCACATTTACCGCCGATGTTGTAAGTCTCACCGACTTCGCCTTTGAAGACGGAAAGGGTCAAGCCCCGGCAGTGATCTTCAACGTAGAGCCAGTCCCGCACGTTCGAGCCATCTCCATAAACGGGCAGCTTTTCACCGCGTAGCACCTTTTGAATCATCAGCGGCATGAGCTTCTCCGGGAACTGGAACGGGCCGTAGTTATTGGAGCAGTTCGTCGTGACCACAGGCAAATGGAAGGTGTGAACGTAAGCGCGCGCGAGGTGATCGCTGCCCGCCTTGCTCGCGGAATACGGGCTGTTCGGCGCATACGGGGTGGTCTCGCTGAACGCTGGATCATGGGGGCCAAGCGAGCCGAAGACTTCATCCGTGGAGACGTGGAGGAAGCGGAAGTCCGCGTCTTTCGTCTCGCGATGATAAACGCGGGCAGCATCCAAAAGCTGGAACGTGCCCACGAAGTTCGTCATGATGAACTCCTCCGGCGAATCAATGGAGCGGTCCACATGGGACTCCGCCGCCAGGTGCATGACAGCGTTGATCTTGTGCTCACGCAGCAGATAGGCCACCAGCTCCGCATTCTGGATGTCACCTTGCACAAAGACATGGCGCGGGTCCGCATCGAGCTTCACCAAACTGGAGCGGTTCCCGGCGTAGGTGAGCTTATCGAGGTTCACCACCTTACTGATGGTCATGCCAAGCTCTTGCTCTGCTTTGCCGAGAAGATAATGAACCAGGTTCGAGCCAATAAAGCCCGCGCCGCCAGTGACGAGAATGCGCTTGTCTGCCATAAAAAGAGCGCGGAGTGTAACCCCGCGCTCTGCTCTGGCAAGAAGGGAATGCTAAGCCAACGGCGACTAAGGGGCCAATGTCACCGAAGAACCAAAGAGCGTGACGGAGGAGCCTCCGACGGAGATCGCACCACCTGTGATGGAATAAGTGCCTGCCGGGACGAGGCTACTACCGACGGTGACGTTGTTGACGAAGGTCACGGAGCTACCAGTGAACGTTGATGGGAAGGTTGTCGAAGTGCCCGAGCCTGACAACAGGTTAACTGTTCCGCCTCCGGTAAAGCTAATGCTTGATGCGCCGCCACTGCCCACTATGCCGCCACTGCCTATTGTAACTCCACCACCGCTCAGAGTAATTGTCCCCATGCCTGAAGTTTGCCCGCTTAAAGTGAGCCCGCCGCCACTGCCCACTGCACCGCCGCTGCCAACGACCGCACCACCGCCTACTCCTATGGTTGAGCCAGTGTTCCCTGTGGTGCTTGTGCCCAATGAGCCACCGCTCAGAGTAATTGTCCCCACGCCTGAAGTTTGCCCGCTTAAAGTGAGCCCGGCGCCACTCAATACGGCGCTGCTCAGAGTGGGATTTGTCAACTGCGGCGTGAGTGTAGTCACTGAATTGAGGGTTACAGTCCCACTGCTGCTGATATAAGGGTTGTTTGCAACTGTCAGCGTTTGATTGGCTCCTGAGATCGTTTGCACATTGCTTAGCGTGGGGGTGCCGCTGAAAAGCAAGGTGGATCCACCGCTATCAGGCACAAACAACGAATTCCCGATCCGGTTCAGATAGAGCGATCCACTCACGGTTTGTGTAGTCGTCCCACCGTTGCCATCCGGCACATTCACGGTCAGAGAACCGCTGCTCGTATATTGGAAATCCGTCCCCGATGGCCCAGGCCCGAGAATGAGGTGCTGGCTGCTCTGGGAGATGACTTGCACATTCGTGTGCGTCTGGCTCCCGGTCTTTTGCGTTGATTGCGTCTCTGAGCTTCCTGTTTTGATCGCTGCATTCTGACGACGCACGGGTTCTGCCAAGCGCTCCACCAGATGACGACGACGCGGATGGAAGGCGTCACCGATGCGGCCCCAGAAGGTTTTCCCATCACCGATGTCCCCGAATTCAAACGGGATTTCCATGCGTGCGCCGACAATCCAATCTGCGCCGAGGAAGCGCTTGTCCTCATACCACATGCCTGTCACCGCCAGTGCAGGAACAGGTCGAACCTCAACGCCCGTCTTCCAGCCTTTTACCGGCCCCGTGCCACCCGTCTGTGGGCCGAAGGGTTGATTCTCCAAATGGAAGTAGCCACCGATGAGCTTCACATCTGCCCATTGATCAACGTAGGGAACGAGCAGCGCTAACTCCAAGTCCCAGCCCTTCATCCCCTGCTCATAGCGGCTGAGGATGTGGCGCAGCGTCGTCGTCGTCGTGCGCGTGCTGGAGAGGACACTGGTGGTCAAATCCTGCACCAGATAGCCTTGACCGTCGTCATACGGGGAGCCTGCGCTGGTCACCGAGCGATCTGTCGTTTGGGTGCTCGTTCGCGTTTCATCAAAGGTCTTCCGCTCAGCGAGTTTACGTCCCGTTTGTGGAATGTAGTAGTTCCCGCGCACTTCCACATAGCGGGTGGCGATCTCTGCGCCGACGCCGAGCTGCCAGAAGTCGTTGTTCGCTTCGGTGTGCAAAGAATCCACGAAGAAGCTGCTCCCGATGGCCACGCCTTCTTCAAAGAAACCCGCCTGTCCCTTCTGCGGCTTGCGCAGCGCGCTCACGGACTGGTCGTTGAAGAGATAGCGGAAGCCAAGGCCGAGGCTGGTAGCCACTTCGCTGTTATCACCCCATGAGGTATAGGGTTCCAAAAACAGCGTCCCGCCACCGAGCGTTCCATTCTTCCCCAAGGTGCTCCAAACGGGGGCCACGATGCTGAAGTTCGCATCTGTATAAACGTCGTTCGTCTTGAACCCTGCGTTGATGGAGCCCTCATAAATGGCGTGATCCTCAGCGATGGTGGTCACAGCTTTGTCTGGGACCGTGCCCGCTGTGCCGGTGGCGACAAGGAGTGTGGAGATGAGAAAGAAGCCGAGGATTTTCATCAGATGATTTTCGGGAGGTTAAGGGCCGCCATTTTTAACAAGATCTATTCTACCGTCAAGAATAACCTCCTGATGTTATCGACATTATTTTCGCCAAAGCAAACCCGCCGGTGCGTGGATGTTTTGACTACTAATCGCAAGTCTCACATGCTGAGCACGTTCGCGTGCCGCTGCTCACTCCAGCGCTTTTAAAGCCACCCGTGCGCGGGCTTTGGCATCGGCGTCATCCGGCTCTTTATCAGGCATGGCGAGGCCCTTTTTAAGATACTTCTTCGCCTGCTCATTATTACCAGCACGGGCGTAGGTGCGACCCAGTTCTAGCTGATGAAGCAGACGATTCGGATTGATGGCGATGGCTTTCTCAAAGCACCGGATGGCATCGGCATTGGAAGCCTTCGGCAGACTGCCGTAGATGAGTTCCGCGAAAGTGCGCATGATGACATTGAGATTGGCCAGTTCCATGTGCCAGCGTCCCAGCACATGCCAGGCATAGTCATTCTTCGGGTTCAAGGCGGCAGCCTTCTCCGCCGAGGACTTGATGAGACGGGAGGCGGCCATCTTATCTTTGTTGCTTTGCAGGGGAGTGATCTTACCGAGACAGATGGCCAGCGATAACTGCGCATCGCTGTTGTTCGGTTCCAGCGCGACCGCGTGCTCAGCGTATGCCAAAGCGATCTTTCCCTGTTTCAGCTTCTCCTCCTTGGCTGCCGCTTCGGTCATGAGGAAGCTGTATTGACGGGACATGCGGACGAGCAAGGCCACGTTTTCCGGCGCGAGCTTCTCGGCTGGCAGGTAATATTTCAGCGCTTCGGCGGGCTTGGTCTGCC
>JANYJH010000062.1 GCA_025361865.1 Phragmitibacter sp. | reverse complement strand
TAAAAGTTTTTGATTTACAAACAAGCTGAAACTACTCACCCCAAATCTCCACAGGCTGAAAACTCTCGACACGATTGGAAAGCTTGGCCACTTCCTTCAATTCGGAACCATCCGGCTTCATCCTAAACAATGCATTGCGTGTGGCAAATAACTCCAGATTCACTTCCTTCATCACGTCCACCGCGCCCGTTTCGGTTCTGCCCACGATTTTAAGCCACGTTCCGCGCAGCTTCGTATCGGGGACTTCCCGCGAATAAATCAGAGTGTCATCGCTCACCCACCCAAAGTGTTGCGCCTTCCCTCAACATCCACGATGGCGATTCCTTGCCGACTTCCGCAAAGCACATAACGGCCATTCGGTGAAGGTCCGGCGATCTTGTTGCAAGCAAACGGCAGTGTCAGAATTTGATCCAGAGTTTTGGTGCGCCTATGAAAAATGGCGATGCTCTTGGCAGAGCATCAAGAGATGGTTCAACCTCAAGTAACACTCGCATTTTTATCAACTATTTGCCCCCCCTCCGAAATACCCAAAGACCAAGCCGCTCATGAAATCCATCACCGCAATAACGTTGGATTTCCGCAGATCGAGCAATACTCCGATGAGCAGGTCTTCCGGCGAATGGCGTTCCATTGCCGAAATTCAAGGAAGCCTCTCCTTCCGCGCAACCTCACGTTCAATGCCTATCGTGTCAGCAGACAGCCCGGCTTGATCACCATCCACCTCCTGCAAAGTAACCCGCAGACTTCCAACGTGCGCGAAGTTGGTCTCTTCAGCTTTGCACCAGCGCCAGACATGAGTGGACGACCCGTAATGATCTGAGCGCTAAACACTAGTTCAGGAACGATGCCCCTCTCCCACCGATGAGCAATAAAAGCTAGATTTATCGCTCACAATCTGGCATGATAGTGAGGCATAAACACTGGAGCTTTGCATCATGCCCCACATACCCACTTGGAACTGGCAGCAGGAAGACTGGCCGCAATTTCGCTACGACAGCACAAAACTGGACGCGCTGGAGGCGGAATTCCTTCGTCAATCTGGGGTATTCGTCGGTGCTGTAAAGCACGTTTCCGACGACGACCGGCAGCAGCTCACCGTTGAACTCATGGGTGACGAAGCATTCAACACCTCAGAGATCGAGGGCGAGATTCTGAACCGAGACAGCCTGCAATCTTCCATCCGCCGCAACTTCGGCCTCACCACCGACAACCGCAAAATTCCACCTGCCGAGCAGGGCATCGCGCAGATGATGGTGGAACTTTACCGGCAGTTCGATAAGCCGCTCTCAAACGAGCTGATGTTTCACTGGCATGAACTGCTGATGAACGGACGCGGCGACATCAAAGATGTTGGCCGCTACCGCACCCATGAAAGCGCAATGCAGGTGGTGTCCGGGCCGATACACGAACCGAAGGTTCATTTTGAAGCACCGCCTTCAAAGTCCATTCCTGCGGAAATGAAACGCTTCGTGCAGTGGTTCGCCCGCACCGCACCGGGCGGCAAATCACCGCTTCCCATTTTGACCCGCGCTGGCATCGCGCATTTGTATTTCGTGTGCGTTCATCCCTTTGAAGATGGCAACGGACGCGTTGGCCGCGCCGTCGCCGAGAAGGTCATTTCCGAGGGGCTTAGGCAAGCCACACTGATTGCCCTCTCTCAAACCATCAACCGCGCCCGCAGGCACTACTACGAGACCCTCGAAAGCAGCAACAAGCATAATGAGATCACTGCTTGGCTCGATTACTTCGCTAGGACTGTCATCGAGGCGCAGGCGCAGTGCATGGTGGATTTCATCATCGCCAAGGCGAAGTTCTATGACCGCTTCCGGGACCAGCTCAATGAACGTCAAAACAAGGTGATTGCGCGGATGATGCGTGAGGGGCCAGAAGGCTTCAAAGGCGGACTCAGTGCCGAGAACTACATCCGCATCACCGGCACATCCCGCGCCACCGCCACCCGCGACTTGCATGACCTCGCGGAAATGCAGGCACTCGTTCGAGTCGGCAGTTTGAAAAGCACGCGCTATAATCTTTACATTACGACCAGGCCGTAGCGCTCCTCTTTTCCGAGAGTGAGTTATTCTCCGCAAAACTGGATTTCTCTTCAATTCTCCCAGCAGGTTCTCCCTCGTGGCATTTTGGGAAACGTAGCAACCACGCAGGGTAGTCACGCAGGGCAGTCAATACCCGGCCCGCTCCAAGAATCCGTGTTGGGCATGACAACACCCCGCTTCACAGGCTGCTTTTCACGCTCCCAATCCCATCGGGGAGAAACCAAAAACAAGGAGTCTCTATGAAGAGCAAACCAGCACATGAAATCAAAGTCGGCGGAGTCAAAGCCACCATCTGGCTAAACGACGGCAACGGCGCTGCACGCCACACCGTCAACACTTCGCGCAGTTTCAAAGCCGGAGAGGAATGGCGTCAAACGCACAGCTTCCACAAGTCAGACTTGCCGAAGCTGATAGATGCTCTCACCCAGGCCGAACAGTGGATATCGCTTCGCGAACCCACCGTTCCCGAATCCGCTTCTGCATAATCACGGCAAGGCCGCGCTTCACGGCGCGGCTTTTTCTGAGTCCGAGCCATCGTCGAGTGCTGGCATGGTGAGTCCGCTGATCTCTTGCAAACTGCGTCCTGCAATTCCTTGCAAATCGCCATACATCCCAGCGGTGGATTCAATCACACCGCGAATCTGCTCTTCGCGCTTCGCCCACAGCCGCGTCATGCTTTTCCGCTCCTTGTCCAAATCGTCCTGCATGTCAGAGAACTTCTCCACGATGGCTTCAACGCGATGCTTGAAGCGCGGCCCCGTGAGATATTGATATACCATTTCCATTTTGGTTTGCTGCCCTTCACCCGCTTGCCGTGCCATAGAGAGTTCAATCAATGATTGCCTCAAAGCAATCGCGAGAGGCATCGCAAAGCGCGGCGCTGCCACCCACACTCCATCAATCAAGTCGAAGGATTCAATGCCTTTGGGAAGCACTTCAGACACCAGCAGCGCCGCTTCCGCTTTTGCCGCACGTTGATCGTCGCGCAGTTTTGCAAGCCAGCCATCGCTCCAGTTTCTTGTTCTCTTGGACTCCCACAAAATAGCACCGCATGGCTGCCCGAACGGACTCACCACACGTTGCAGAACGTCGCCGCCCTCTTTGCCCTTTGCCACAGGTTCAATCATATCCGTTGGAAATTTTGCTCGCAGCGCCGTTTCAAGTTCCAGTTCCGCGACCTCGCCCTGAAGTTGCTGCGACCCTTGTTCGGCCTTGCGGAGGGCTTCTTGTAATTTGCCCTGCAAATCTGAAATCGTCTTTTCTTTTTCCGCGATCTTCAAACGCGATTGATCGTCTGCTTCCTTTTGCGCCGCTTCACGAATCTTGCCGCGCTCTTCGTCAATAGCCCGCTGTTTCTCAATCTCGAATTGTCCTTTCTCGTCCTGGAGTTGCTGCCGCTCTTTCCGAAGTTCCATCTCGTTTTTCTGAGCTTCTGCAAGTTTGGTATTGCGATCTTTGACCAGTTCTTGCGCTTCCAATTTTTCCTGCTGCATCTTCGTCAGTTCATCCGAGACAGCATCTTTGGCTTTCTTCGCCTCGCTTTCCGCAATGACGGTTCTTTCCAGTTTGAGCTTCGCAGCAACCGAG
>JANYJH010000293.1 GCA_025361865.1 Phragmitibacter sp. | reverse complement strand
CAGGTCGCTTTCCTTGATCGTCAGCGACGAGTTCTTGCCAGAGAAGTAAGCCGCTTTGTTGCCCTTCTTGAAGCCAGGAAAGACGGGGGATTGCGGCCCTTGAGCATCGATGACAGCTTTGTCTTTCCAGGTTCCGACCACGGCGTCATCGAAGCTCCATTTCGCGAGCGGTTTGGCTTGAGCCGCATCGCCTGAATCATTGTGATCTTCGGCTTTGATGTCGGTCGCTCCCTGAAGAGAGGACAAGGCGAACGCGAGGGGGGTAAGGAAAAGCCAGGTGCGTGTCATGGTGAACGAGGAAAGAAGCATAACGATCCCCGTGGCTTCTTTCTACCTTCCTTCGCTGCTCATTCGTGGCGTTCGCGCATGACACTTCCGAAAACAACGCAGGTGACATGGGCGTGGCAGCGGTTTAGTATCTGAAACAAATCTGTTATGCAGACTGATACGGCCCAGCTCAAAGAACTTCAGGATTCCATCTATCGTGAGAAGATTCTTCGCGCGCGGAAGATGACGACTTGGGAGCGTTATGAGGCCTCGCTGGAACAGATTGATTTCGCCTTTGAAGTCATGCTGAGCGGTGTGAAGCATCAATTCCCTGAAGCCACTGAAGAAGAGGCCAATCGCATCCTCGGACAAAGGCTCGACCGCTTGAGGGGTATGGAAGATCGAGGCTTGTTCGTGCTGGCAACGGAGGGGGATGTTTGATGCAGAAAGAGATCATCGCGGCCTTGATTGAAGCTCTCGAAGAGGAACGGATTGGCTATCTGATGGCCAGCTCGATGGCGGCGATGGTTTACGGCATCCCGAGATCCACCAAGGATGTGGACTTCGTGATTGAGCTTGAGCAGCCCTCATTCGACAACCTCATCCGCAGAACCGAGCCCCTATTGATCCTGGACCCTCAGCAGCATCTGGAGTCCCTGACTTGGACCAGAAGATTCATTCTGACTTCACGAACTTCCCCATTCAAAGTCGAACTGTTTATCAAGGGGAATGATCCGCATCACAATGTTCAGTGGGAACGGAAACAGCAGGTTTATTCGCTTCATGCGGAACGACACGTTTGGATGCCGACGCCTGAGGACGTGATCATTCAAAAACTCCGCTGGGGGCGTCCGCAGGATCGCATCGACGCCGAGCAAGTCATGGCGGTTCAAGCCGACGCACTAGACTGGCCTTACATCGAGCATTGGACTGAAATTCACCAGACCCGAAAGCTCATGGAAGAGATCAAGGCTTCGATTCCTCCCATCTGATTTATGAAACGGCTTCTCATCACTCTGCTCTTCCTGGCGTCCCTCCATCTCAACGCCGCGTCTCCCGCCAGTGATCGCTACGTGGTCCTGATCAGCGTGGATGGGCTCGCTCACTACTACTTCGATGACCCCAAGGCTCCGATGCCGACGATCCGCAAGCTGGCGGCTGAAGGGGCCAGAGCGAAGACGATGCGGACCTCGTTCCCGACGGTGACTTGGCCGAACCACACGGCTTTGGTCACGGGCGTGCAGCCTTGGAAGCATGGCGTCATCGGCAATGACTACTTCGACCGGGATCAACTCAAGGCGGTGCCGTATATTCTGGACGCCTTATTCAGCAAGGAGGAGCTGGTGAAAGCGCCGACGATTTATGATCTCGCGCATGAGGCGGGCATGAAGACGGCGGCCATTTGTTGGCCAGCTTCGCGCGGTGCCAAGTCGCTTGATTGGACCGTGCCGGACGTGCTGGAGCAGGGCTTGTTTGAGCAGTTTGGAACGCCTGAGTTATTGACGGAAGCGCGCGCCGTTGGGATTCCCTACGAGAAGCAGAACGAGTGGTGCAAGAAGACCAACGAAGGCAAGCCGATGCGGGATTCCATGTATGCGCGGCTCGCCACTCTGGCCATCGAGAAGCATCAGCCTCAGCTCTTGCTGCTTCATCTGGTCACAGTGGATTCTGCTCAACATTCTTACGGGAGGAACAGCCCGGAAGCCTACTGGGCCATTCATGATTCTGATAGCCGCGTCCGCGATGTGGTGGATGCCGTGGAAGCCGCCGGACTTACGGACAAGACCACGTTCATCGTGACTGCGGATCATGGCTTTATCACGTTCAATAAACAGATTCAGGCCAACGTGATGCTGAAGAAGGCGGGGCTCATCACGGCGGCTTTAGGCAACAAGGTCACGGAGCGTAAAGTCTGGTGTCACTCGGAAGGCGGAGCCTGCTTCGTCTATGTGCTCGATGCGGCGAATCGTGAAGCCTTGATCTCACAGATCAAGCCGAAGCTGCTCGCGCTGGAGGGCGTCGA
>JANYJH010000402.1 GCA_025361865.1 Phragmitibacter sp. | reverse complement strand
ATAACTCAGAACAAAGCGGGCCTTTCTTCTGAAATGAAGCGAAATACCCAGCTCGCGAAGCCCCGCCGTTGCGATAGAACATCCATTCCTACTCATCCGAAGTTACACAATGGAGTGAGCGCCATGAAATTTATCGGGCACTCATTTTGATGGCTCGCTCCTAAGCTGGCAGCAAGGGCTTGATCGTCCGCTTGCAACGCGCTCGTGAGAACAGTGTTGAACTCATGTGAGTAGCTGGAAGCCTTGATTTATAAGGCGTGAAGCATGATTGGGATGAGTTCCTGCCGAGCGTTAGCCTGCTTATGGACACCTTAAAATACGATGGGCAAGCAAACCCAAACCGATAAACATGGGGTTCAGGTGAACCATTCGTTCCACGTCGCATATACCCCCGTTCCACGGATTTTATAAGGGGTTCTCTTATAGTTCTGTCACTTCCATTAGCTCAAATGGGATGGGGCTTGGAACGACCGCTCAAGAGTTATCAACCTTGCGTGCAAGATGTGAATAACTTGTGAGCAAATGTGAGCGAAGCCCGATAACTCGTCTCGCTGCCCCCCGATTTACTCGGGTTTCTCGCCCTTGGTCCATTCGCGCTCTGTGAATCGCATGTGTTCGGCCACGAATCTCAGCGGCACATCATCCGTGGGGCCGTTACGGTTCTTAGCCATGATGAGGAGGGCTTCGCCTTTCTTACTCTCATCGTCCTCTTTATCCTCGTCGGCCTCCTGCTTGCTGCCTGCGTAGTCAGCGCGGGTCAGCAGGCCCACCATGTCCGCGTCCTGCTCGATGGAGCCGGACTCACGCAAGTCACTGAGCATCGGGCGGCCCCCTTTGCGATTTTCCACCTGCCGATTAAGCTGCGCAAGCACGATGATGGGCAGGTCCAACTCTTTGGCCAATCCCTTGAGGCCAGCGGAGATTTCCGCGATTTCGATCTGCCGATTGTCCTTGGCCCGTTTCGACGTGGAAGTCATGAGCTGAAGGTAATCAATGGCGATCATGCAGATGCCATGCTGCTTCTTCATGCGGCGGGCCTTGGCGCGGAGTTCGAGGATGTCCAGCCCCGGCGTCTCATCAATGAAGATGTGCGCGTTCTGAAGCTGACCGCAGGCGGTGGTGACGGACCGCATTTCTTCGCGGTTTAGGAGGCCGCTGTTAAGCCTGCTCATACTCACCTGCGCCCGACCGACAATCAAACGGCGCACCAGCACTGGCGCGCTCATTTCTAGGCTGAAGAACGCACAGGGTTTCCCCAGCTCCACCGCGATGTGCTCGACGATGTTCATCACGAACGAGGTCTTACCCATCGAAGGTCGAGCCGCGATGATGAACATTTCTCCGCCTTGCAAGCCATTGCTGATCTGATCCAGTTTGCGATAGCCCGTGGAGATGCCGCGCAGCGCACCCGGAGACAGGAGCATCTGCTCAATGGAGTCCACCGCTTCGTTGATGTGCGTCTTCAGCGGTTTGATCGTGTCCTTGCTCTGCGTGTCCTCACGAACGCCGAGCATCCGCTGCTCAACGCGATCTAAAAGCCCCGGCACATCTTCCTGGTATTCGTAGGCGTTTTGAATACCATCCGTGCAGGCGCTGATGATGCGGCGCAGCAGGTGCTTGTCATGCAGAATGCCCTTGTAATAAGGGTAGTGGGCCGGAGTCGGGACAAAGGAGAGCATCTCCGCGATGGCGGACGGGCCACCGACCTTATCCATGAGTTGCTTATCCAGCAGGTAGTTCGAGAGCGTGACCAGATCCACAGGCAGCCCCTTGTTGTTGAACTCCAGCAGCACCTCGTAAATCTGCCGGTTCGCCGGATGGTAGAAGGCTTCGACGTTCAGGCTCACTTGGGCATCGTTCAGCAACTCCGTAGGGCTTTGCAGGAAGCAAGAGAGCACGCCTTTCTCCGCTTCATCGCTGAAGGGCATGGAGCGGTTCACGTCCGTCAGCGGATCGCTCTTCGGCTTCCCACCGGGGCCACGTTGCAAGGCAGGGCCGCTATGGGCGGACGGAGTGAACGGAGTGACGTTGGCAGCGATTTCGGACATGGGCGGCGGCACCGATAAGCGCGCAAGGTCACTGCTGGCAAGCGGCATGTGGAAAGAAGATACTCACCGCTTATTCACAACGTCGGCTAAACAAAAAAATCCCCTGCACGGACGAGCCATGCAGGGGATGAAACTGGTTGCTTGAGAGCGACTACTCTTCAGTATCGGACTCTTCGGCACCGCCCTTATCATCAGCGGCGATGACGGTCACTTTCAAGAAGCACTCCACGCCAGCGTGAAGCTTGACTGGGACTTCAAAGGTTCCGGTGCTTTTAATGGCCTTATCGAGAACGATCTGATGCTTCTCAAGGGTAACCTTCGCGCTGCTGTCAGCCACGGCCTTTTGAATATCCAGAGCGGTAATAGAGCCAAAGGCTTTTCCACCCTGACCCGTAGCGAGGGTGAGTTTGATCTTGAGACGCTTGAGCTTGAGAGCGGTCTTCTCAGCTTCTTCGATTTCCTTCGCTTCACGTTCCACGCGCACTTTCTTGAGGGTCTCAAGCTGGCGGAGGTTGCCTTTGTTGGCAGCGAATGCTTTGCCTTGGGGAACGAGGAAATTGCGGGCAAAGCCAGCTCTCACTTTCACGACATCGCCTTCAGCTCCGAGGCTGGCGATCTTATCCTTCAAAATTACTTCAACTGAGGCCATAACAATAGTAGCAGGGGTGGATTGGGGCGCGCAGATTACATGTCTGTCCGTGTGTGTCAAATGCACGGTGTGAATTTTCAGAATAATCAAATAAAAATCCCGCAGCTTCTAAAGGCTGCGGGATTGAAACAGAGAGGCTTCGCCCCAGAATTAAACGGTTCCGAAGATCGTCTTGCCCGTGCTGAGAAGATCATCACAGGCGATCTTCAGACGATCGCAGAGGCCCTGCTCCGCTTTCTTCAAGTAGCCGCGTGGATCGTAGAGTTTCTTATCACCCATCTCGCCGTCGATCTTCAGCACGCCATCATAGTTCTTGAACATGTGCTCGGCGATGGGGCGGGTGAAAGCGTATTGTGTGTCGGTATCAATGTTCATCTTCACGACACCGTAGTCGAGCGTCTCGCGGATTTCTTCGAGCAGCGAACCGGAGCCGCCATGGAAGACGAGGTCCATTTCAGCAGCGGCACCGTGCTTAGCGGTCACTGCGGCCTGTCCATCGCGAAGGATGGTGGGCTTGAGTTTCACCGCGCCGGGCTTGTAGGCACCATGAACATTGCCGAAGGTCGCCGCAAACATAAAGCGGCCAATGCCATTCAGGGCTTCATACACTTCCACCATGTCTTCGGGAGTGGTGTAGAGCTTGTCCGCAGCCACACCGCTAGTGTCGTGGCCGTCTTCTTCTCCACCGACCACGCCAGCTTCGACTTCGAGGATGATTTCGTGCTTCACGCACTCGGCGAGCAGCTCTTTAGAGAGGCGGATGTTCTCGGCGAGCGGCAACTCGGATGCGTCCAG
Organism: Phragmitibacter sp.; assembly: GCA_025361865.1. Classification (GTDB taxonomy): domain Bacteria; phylum Verrucomicrobiota; class Verrucomicrobiia; order Verrucomicrobiales; family Verrucomicrobiaceae; genus JANYJH01. The sequence goes on along the minus strand of JANYJH010000402.1, from coordinate 8,021 downwards.
CATGTGGGAGTTGAAGAGGTTGGTAAGTCCGGCGGCACGACGCTTTGCGGTCTCAGCGATGAGGGGCTTCAGGAAGGTGTCCACCTTCTTCGGCTGGCAATGATCCGTGTGCAGACCCACGAGGATGTCATAGCGCTCAGCGAGGCGATGGCAGGCTTCAGCAAGCGCGAGTGCTCCGAAGGCCATGTCCTTCACAGCGGTGCCAGAAGCGAATTCACCGCCCCCAGTGGAGACTTGGATGATGCCGTCGGACTTGGATTCAGCGAAGGCTTTTAAGGCACCATTGATCGTGGTGATCGAGGTCACATTGATCGCAGGATAGGCATAACCACCCTTCTGGGCGGAGTCGAGCATGGCACGGTATTGGGCGGGTGTTGCTACTGGCATAGGACTTGACTAGAGCATGATGCACGCCAAGCGCAACAGGGGCGTCTATCGCGCCGATAAATGACTCGCCGCAGCCGAATCTACATACAATGTGGCCTCAGAATGCAGTCGCAAAATGGATGCGGGGCAGGCCGTCGAAACTGGCCCTTCTAGCGTGGCTTTAACCGCCGCTGCTTTACGCTCGCCCGGCACATGAATGCTTAGGCGTTTAGCCTGCCTGAAGACCGGAGCCGTCAGTGTAAAAGCATGACTTGGCACCTCATCCAGGGTCGGGAAGCAACCATCATTGACCTGCTGCTGCCGGCATTCGTGATCCAGCTCCACGACTTTGACCAGATGCGGATCAGCAAAGTCCGCGACGGGTGGGTCATTGAAAGCGATGTGGCCATTCTCGCCAATACCGAGGCAAATCAAATCAATGGGCTTCTCCCTCAGCAGCGCGGAGTAACGCTCGCAAACCTTCGCTGCGTCCTGCTCTTCCGCAGGCAAAGGATGAAACTTCCCTATGCTCACATGCTTCAAAAAATGCTCCTGAAGATAGTATCGAAAGCTCTGCGAATGAGCCGCCGTCAGACCCACATAGTCATCCATGTGGAAAGCCGTGATGCGTGACCAATCAACTACTGCGCCGCACAAGGCCGGATCAATCAGTGCCTCATACAGCTCATTCTGGGAAGGTGCACAGGCGAAGATCACCCGCGCCTCACCGTAGCGGGAGATGGTGGATTGTAGATAAGCTGCCACTGCACGCGCAGCCGCACGCCCCATGCTCGAACGGTCAGGATGAATCTCCACCGCTAGGCGACCGTAAACAGAATAATGAGGAGTGGAATGCAACATGATTCGTGGAGGCGGAGTTTGTCACGCCGCAATGAAGATGAACGGCATTACAAACGCCGACATGCCTATGCCGTCCGCCCGTGGCAGGACTTGAACTTCTTCCCGCTGCCGCAGGGACAGAGATCGTTACGACCGACCTTCGGCACTTCGCGCTTCAGCGGGATCGTGATCTTCGTGCCAGTGTCTTCCTCTGCGGCAGGTTCACTGCTGTCAGAAGTTTGGATGGCGCGGACGGGCTGTTCATCGGAAGTGTGACGGGCCTGCAACATGTTCTGGCGGATGTGATCCATCCAAGCATTGAGGCGGTCGTGGCTCTTGAAGAGATTGGCGAGGGCCTTGCTGTTGATGTTGGTCATCAACTCGTTGAACATGACGTAGGCTTCGGATTTGTATTCCACGAGCGGATCTTTTTGCCCGTAAGAACGGAGGCGCACGCCTTCACGCAGGCCGTCAATGGCGTAGAGATGTTCCTGCCAGAGTTCATCAATGGCTTCCAGCAGGATGAGGCGCTCGCTTTCTTCCAACAATTGCGGAAGCACACCCGTGGTCTTGAGATCGTATGCGCGCTTGATGCGCTCAATGACGAACTCACAAATCTCCTCGTAGTTCCGAGTCTCAAATGAAGCTTCTTTGGCGGTGAGACCGAGCGGGAAACTGGTGTTCACCCAGTTCATCAATGCGCCGTAATTGGCCGGATCATCTTTGGTCGGAGCAGCGGGAACAAACTCAGCCACACGAGAAGGAATGGCCTTTTCCACGACTTCATCGAGCAGCAGTCGCGGGTCCGGGCTCTCCAGAACTTCATTGCGATAAGTGTAAACCACCTCGCGCTGTTGGTTCATCACATCGTCGTATTCGAGGACGTGTTTACGGGACAGATAGTTGCGTTGTTCCACGCGCTTCTGCGCGGTCTCAACGGAACGGTTCAACCACGGATGCTCCAGTTCCTGACCTTCTTCCATGCCGAAGCGCTCCATCATCTTCGTCATGCGCTCTGCGGCACCGAAGTTCCGCATGAGGTCGTCTTCAAAGCTGATGAAGAATTTGCTCTCGCCAGGATCGCCTTGGCGGGCGCAACGACCACGAAGCTGACGATCCACGCGTCGGCTTTCATGCCGTTCAGTGCCGAGCACAAACAAGCCGCCGAGTTCAGATACACCTTCGCCCAATTTAATATCTGTGCCGCGACCGGCCATATTCGTGGATACCGTGACCGCGCCTTTTTGACCTGCGCGCGCCACGATCTCCGCTTCTTGACGGTGATACTTTGCGTTAAGGACGGCATGAGGAATCTTTTGCAGCTTCAGCATACGAGCCACCGTTTCGGAGGACTCAACGCTCGCCGTGCCGATCAACAAAGGCTGTCCAGCGGCGTGACGTTCCGCGATGAGTTTAAGCACAGCGGCGAACTTCTCACGGCGGGTCTTGAAGATGCTGTCATTCTGATCAATGCGCTTGATAGGGCGATTGGTCGGAATGGTCAGCACATCAAGGCGATAGATGTCATGGAACTCTGCCGCATCGGTTTCCGCCGTGCCGGTCATACCGCCGAGCTTCTGATAAAGACGGAAGTAGTTCTGGATGGTGATGGTCGCGAGCGTCTGTGTTTCGTGATCAATGTGGACGCCTTCTTTCGCTTCCACAGCCTGATGGAGGCCATCGCTCCAGCGTCGGCCCGGCATTTCACGGCCCGTCTGCTCATCCACGATGATGACTTTGTTGTCCTTCACTACGTATTCATTGTCTTTCTCGTAGAGGCAATAGGCGCGGAGGAGCTGGGCGATGTTATGGATGCGCTGGCCTTGCACATCGAGCTTCGCTTGCAGTTCCGCCTTCTTCTGCTGGCGCAAAGTATCACTGAGCGCGGCGTCGGAATCAATGTCGTTATAAGCCGTCGCGATGTCCGGCAGCACGAAGGCATCCGGCTCATCAGGGTTGAGGAAATTGCGCCCCATATCGCTGAGATCGGCATCATGCGTCTTCTCATCAATGGTGTAGAAAAGCTCCTCTTTCAGCGCGAACAGCGCAGTCTTCTGCGTGTCCTGATACATGCTGAGTTCCGCCTTCTCCATCGCGCGGCGTTTCTCGTGATCCTCCATTGCGCGGAGCAGTCCACGGTTCTTCGGCTGGCCAAGGCGCACCTGGAAAAGTAGGCGTCCACCTTCTTCCGTTTCGCCTTTGGTGAAGTGCTCGTTGGCCTCGCTGGAGAGCTTGTTGCAAAGCGTGTTCTGACGACGCACGAGCTGCTCCACGAGTGGCTTGTAGCGGTCGTATTGATGCGTGCCCGTGGTAACGGGGCCACTGATGATCAAGGGTGTCCGCGCTTCATCAATCAGCACGGAATCCACTTCATCAATCACTGCGAAGAAGTGACTGCGCTGCACCTGATGATCCTTGCTGCGGGCCATGCCATTGTCGCGAAGGTAATCGAAGCCGAACTCGCTGTTGGTGCCGTAAGTGATGTCCGTGAGGTATTGATCACGTCGCACATCGGATGCCTGATCATTCTGGATACAGCCCACGGTCAGGCCGAGGAACTGATACAAATAGCCCATCCACTCGGAGTCACGTCGGGCGAGGTAATCATTCACCGTGATGAGGTGAACGCCGCGACCCGTAAGCGCGTTGAGATAAACGGGCAGCGTTCCTACGAGCGTCTTTCCTTCCCCCGTGGCCATTTCCGCGATCATGCCGCGATGAAGACCGATGCCGCCGATGAGCTGCACATCAAAGTGAACCATCTCCCACTTGAGCGGGTGGTCACAGACGATGAACTCACGTCCACAAAGGCGACGCGCCCCGTTCTTCACGACGGCGAAGGCTTCGGGAAGGATTTCATCCAAGATGCGCTGCTCGATGACGGTGAACTTGGAATAGACCTGCTCGTATGCCTCACGGGCTTTCACGATGCGACCCTTCTTCTGCTCAAGCGATTCATTTTTCCAAGAGGACTCGGCTACCAAATTCTGATCAAGTTCGGCGAAGTCCGAAGCCAGACGCTCGAACTTGTCAGCGATGCTGAGCAGGGACTCATTCACCTGTTCATCATTGGCCACGCGCAAGGCCACACCTGCCAGGAAAGTAGGGGAGTGGAAGGCTTTGAACCGTTCCTGCCATTTCGCGGTGCGTTCACGCAGAGCTTCTTCAGGCTCGTTCTGCAACTGCTGCTCAATGCGGTTGATCTCATGCACGGTCGGCCAGATCTTTTTGATCGAGCGTTGATTTTTGGTGCCAATGATTTTGCGAATGATCCAATCAAACATAGCGAGCAGGTAAAAAAGTGGGGGTCAGGAAGCGGACGTTTAGGATGGATGAAGATTCGTTTCGTGCAAGGAGAGTGTGTTCACTCTGTCTTCCATGCCTCAGGGAATCTTCACTACGGCCACGGTCACATTATCCTGCTTGTGCTGATCCACGCAGCGGATGGCGAGGATGATGGCTTCGACGATCTTTCCTGCCGAGCTGTTTTTCCCAAAGGTCAGCATCTCTTCCATCTGCTTGTGCTCCAGTGTGAAGATGCCGTCACTGGCGCTGATGATGATGTCACCGCTGTGCAGCTCATACGGCTCCATCCGCACATCCACCATGGTCAGCGGCTGCCCCATGCAGGCGGACTGCAAGACGTGGCGATCTGGATGCACCGCTGCGTCCTCCGCGCTCAGTTCTCCTTTTTGCACCCGCTCATCCAACATCGGAGCCAGCGAGTGATCCGCGTTCAGCCGATGCAGCGTTCCTTCGCGAAACAGAAAAAGCGGGGAATCACCCACGCTGATCCAGTGGGCGCTGGTATTCGTGATGACCAGCCCCACCAGCGTGGTGCCCATCGGCGGCTGATCCATCGCGATCTTACTGGAGAGGAAATAGAGGCTCTCGTTAGCCTGTTCCAGAGCGATCCGTAAACGCCAAGCCGCTGGCAAAGTGCTAGTCTTGTAGCTTTTCACGAACTGCGTGACCACATGATAACTGGCGAGGTTCCCGCCCAGATGAGCGCCGAGGCCATCACCCACGACGACGAGGAGCTTACTCAAAGCGATCTCCTTGTTCTCAGACACATCGGAGAAAGCATAGAAATCTTCCTGCTTTTCCCGACCGCCCACGAACTGGCGTCCGGCGAAATCACGCTCGATCTCAAAGGAACCGCGCTTTGGCCCTGAGTCTTCTTCGGCTGGTGGATTCGACATTAAAGGAGTTATTCTGCCGAAAATTGATAAATGCAGGTGTGCTGATAAGCATCTCCAGGCTGCAAGGTCGTAGTCGGGAATTCAGGATGATTGGGACTGTCAGGATAATGCTGCGTCTCGAAGCAGTAGCCGTGACGGAAGTCGTAAGTGTGGCCGTTCTTGCAGCCCGTCATCTTCGTCATGTGATTGGAGGAATAGAACTGCACGGCAGGCTCGGTGGTGCGGACTTCCATGACGCGACCGGACTTCGGGTCTTTCACACGGGCGGCCAGCTTCAGGCCGTGACCGCCGCTGAGGATGAAGTTGTGATCGTAGCCGATGCCCTGTTTCAAAGCCTTGAAATCAGAATCAATGCGCGAGCCGATCTTCGTCGGCGTCGTGAAGTCCAACGGCGTGCCACGCACTTCTGCCTTCTCGCCTGTGGGGATCAAATGATCATCCGTCGGCGTGTAGTAATCAGCGTTGATGGAGAGCACTTGGTCCGTGATCTTGCCGGAGCCCTCGCCTGCCAGATTGAAGTAACTGTGGTTCGTTAGGTTCACGACCGTGGCCTTGTCCGTGGTCGCAGCGTATTCGATCTCTAGCGCGTTATCATTCGTCAGCACATAAGTGACGGTGCATTTAAGCGTGCCGGGATAGCCTTCCTCGCCATCAGGGCTGGTGTAGGTGAGTTCCAAGCCGACACCGTTCGAGCGGTGCACGCGACTTGCGCTCCAGATCTTCTTATCAAAGCCACTCTTCCCACCGTGAAGGGAGTTCGGACCGTTGTTCACCGCCAGATTATATTCTTTGCCGTTGAGACTGAATTTGCCTTTGGCAATGCGATTCGCATAACGGCCCGTGATCGCTCCGAAGAAAGGATTGCGAGATTCGTAGTCGCTGAACTTGTCGAAGCCGAGCACCACATCTGCCATCTTGCCCGACTTATCAGGAACCGTCAGGCTGGTGAGAATGCCGCCATAGTTCGTGATCTTAGCCGTCACGCCCTTTTCATTGGTCAAGGTGTAGAGATCGACCTTGCGTCCGTCTTTAGTAGTGCCAAAAGGCGCGCTGGATATGCTCATCTTACTGCTGCTGTTAAGTGATCCACAAGAACTGAGAAGACCGAGGGAGCACACGGCAACGAGGCGGGGGAAGGCGCAGAGGTTCATGGCAAATTACAGTAATACGTTCGAGCGGGAAATAATACGCTGGATGCAAGTCAGGCAAGATGCAACCAGCTCATTAGAGTCATGCTTTATATCTTAGAATGCCTGTCAGACTCAAAAAATCCAACTACTCAATTTCAAATTCCAAAGAATCATCGAATTTCAGGGATCAAGGAGCCAGCCATTTAGCCTGATCCTTCCTTGATCCTGAATTGAGATTTGAACTTTACCCAGCCGCTTCTTCCTTCGGCTTCGGCTTGTAAGTGCTCTGCACATAGACTTCACGCAGCAGCTTCATGTCCACGTTCGTCGGGCTATCCGTCATCAGGTCGCAGGCCTTGTTGTTCTTCGGGAAGGCGATCACCTCGCGGATGCTGTCTTCGCCGGAGACGAGCATGGCGATGCGGTCCAAACCAAGCGCCAAGCCACCGTGCGGAGGCGCACCGAATTTGAAGGCGTCGAGGATGTGGCCGAACTTAAGCTCTTTCTCTTTCTCGCTCACGCCGAGAACGCTGAACATCTTGCTCTGCAACTCGCGCTCATGAATTCGGATGGAGCCGCCGCCGAGCTCGTAGCCGTTCAAGACCACGTCATAGGCTTCTGCGCGGACCTTGCCGTATTCACCAGCGTCTAACAAGGCCACGTCTTCCGCTTTCGGACGGGTGAAAGGATGATGCACCGCGACCCAACTCTGGTCATCTGGATTGAATGCCAACAATGGGAAATCAACGACCCAGAGGAAGTTCAATTTTTTAGTAGCCTCAAAGATCTCATGCCTCTTGATGTATCTATTCGAGGTATGGGGAGAATCTAGAAATGCATTCCAATCATTCGCCGGAACAAGGCCGCCAGGAGTAGTCTTGCCTTCGAGAAGCATTTCCCAATCAGCTTTCATCGTGGTAACAATCTCTAGACGAATCCGTCCGAGAATGTTGCAGGCTTCTTCCCAACTGCCGGCATAGAAAAAGACGATGTCATTTTCCTCAACATTGAGTTTCTTGATCATCATGGCCTTCTCTTCGTCGCCGAAGAACTTCCAGAGCGGGCTTTTGTATTCGAGCGCGCGACTTGCATCAGGCTCCACCTTAATGAACGCGAGCTGCTTGACCTTCATGCCAGCCTGCGTGGCAATCTCGTTCAAACGGATCATCTGCCCGGTGGTGATGTCTGCGAAGCCTTTTGCATTGATGGCGCGAACTACGCCGCCATTGTCGAGAGTCGTCTTGAAGATTTTGAAGCCGGAATTGGCGAAAACGTCCGCCATGTCCACAATCTCGATGCCATAGCGCGTGTCCGGCTTGTCAGAACCGAAGCGGTCCAAGGCTTCCTGATAGGTGATGCGCGGGAAGGGCAGGGGAACGTCCACGCCTTGACCGGCCTTGAACATGGAGATGAGCAGGCCTTCGACGACATTGATGATGTCCTCGCGCTCGATGAAGCTGGCCTCGATATCGATCTGCGTGAA
>JANYJH010000374.1 GCA_025361865.1 Phragmitibacter sp. | reverse complement strand
GGAAGATGCGGAAGCTATCATCAATCTTGTCTGGCAGAGGCTCAGCGGGGTAATCATTCATGTGCAGCACGGGCAGGGCTGCACCGCTGAGGAGCCGCAGACCTTCCACGCCGGAGCCGCCTTTGTAGAGATGGAACACATCTGCTAACACACAGGCTTTCGGATGAGCAGCGGCGAGCGCGACAAACATGGCATCACTCAGGTGCTTGATGTTCTGGGAAAAGCCCCACACTTCCAGCTCAGGAATAATGCCCATCTGATCGCCGAGTTCTAGTAAAGCACGATAGCGCTCGGTGACTTTATGAAGGTCTAGTAGCGGCTCTTTGGTCGCTCCGGCAGGCGGCGCGGCCAGTCGCTTCCCGCCGATCTGCGCGACCACATCCATGTCCTTTTTCGCTTGCTCCATGCCTTTGGCGCGAAGGTCATCATCATCCACGATCCACTGCGGGAAGCCGATGGCGCTCTCGATGCTCAAGCCGAGATCAACCACGCGCTTGGCGAAATCCTTAAGTGAGCCACCTTCCGCGACGTAGCGATGAATCGGCTCCACCCAAGGCTCGATGGCCTTGTAGCCGGCTTTGGCCGCCAGTTCAAACTCTGCGACCAAGCTCAAATGATGCCCGCGGATCGTCGCTGTATTCAGGCAGAAGGTGAAGCCTCCGCTGTGATCCTTGGCAGGGCTTTCAGCCGCTTGCATGGCACCGCCTGTCAGGGCTGCTCCGGTGAGGAGTCCGGCTTTGGTGAAGATCTCGCGGCGGTTATAGTTGGCTGGGTCGCTCATAGAAAAGGGAGTGTCAGTGATGAAGGGAGAGTGGGGAAGGGGAGATGATACGTGAAGAACCGTCTTCTTTGTCAGGCACATGCCAGCAAATTACTCCGCTTCATGCAAACCAAATGTTTGCTTTTCCATCAGCCCATGTTGACATTTCTGGATGCAAGACAAAAGCGGCACACTCCTCATCACTGGCGGCGCAGGTTACATCGGCTCACACACGGTTAAATTTCTTCTGGCCCGCCATGAGAAGATCGTCGTGCTGGACAATCTCGTTTACGGGCATCGCGAAGCCTTGCCGATGGATCGCCTGACCTTCGTGGTCGGTGACATGAGCGATGCCGCCTTGGTTGAGAAGCTCTTCGCCGAGCACCAGCCGGAAGCCGTGCTCCACTTCGCCGCTTATGCCTACGTCGGCGAGTCCGTGGAGCAGCCGCTCAAATACTACCGCAACAATGTCGCCGCGCCGATGACCGTCGTCGAAGCCATGCAGCGGCACGGCACGAAGAAGTTCATCTTCTCTTCCACCTGCGCCACCTATGGCAATCCGCAGCGCATCCCGATGGATGAGACGCACCCGCAGGAGCCCGTCAATCCTTACGGAGCCAGCAAGCTCATGCTCGAACGCATCTTGAAGGACTGCGAAGGTGCCTGGGGCCTGAAGTGCGTCTTCCTCCGCTACTTCAATGCCAGCGGTTGCGATGACGCAGGCGAGATCGGCGAGGATCACAATCCCGAGTCTCATTTGATTCCCCGCATCCTCATGGCAGCGACGGGTGAGATCGAAAGCATCACCGTCTTCGGCACGGATTACCCCACGCCGGACGGCACCTGCATTCGGGATTACATTCATGTGAACGATCTGGCCAAAGCCCACGCGCAGGCGCTGGATTACCTCCGCAACGGCGGTAATACCATTGCGGTCAATCTCGGCACCGGTCGTGGTTTCAGCGTGAAAGAAATCATTGATGTGGCCCAGCAAGTCACCGGCCAGACCATCCCCGTCAGCTACGGCCCGCGTCGTCCCGGCGATCCACCAGAACTGATCTGCAATCCCGCCAAAGCCAAAGCCGTCCTCGGTTGGGAAGCCGAACATAAAGACCCAAGACAACACATTGAGTCCGCCTGGAAGTGGATCACCGGGCCGCGTCAGGGGCGCTATGCTGAATAAAGGATGAAGTATGAAGGCTAAAGGATGAAGGAATACAAACTTCTCCTCATGGCGTATCTGCAAGACTCTCAGTTTTTCAGCCTTCATCCTTCCACCTTCATCCTTTCAAAATGAGCGCCATCCAAAACGCGCGTCGTTCGCGTCGTCGGGACAGCGGCCACCTTGATGAGGTGGACCGGAGGGAAGGGCTGGCGGCGGTTCCCCATGAGCACACTTGGAAGAAGCGCAAGGTCGTTCTTGGTCTGCTCTTGCTCCCTGTCTGCGCTATCGTGCTCATCGCATTGGGGGAGATGATGTTCACCGCCACCGTCAAAGGAGCCTTTTGGCGGAACGAAGGTTTCCTGTTCTTCGCGATGGGTTGCGCGGGTTGGTTTGTGCTCACGCTACTCGGAAGGCAGCCCGTCAAACCTTACGTCTTCGCGCATGAGATGACGCATGTCATCGCGACCTATCTAAGCTTGGGCAGAGTGGGGAAGATCGAGATCGGCGATGAAGGCGGCTACATCGAGGCCAGCAAGACGAACTGGTTCATCACGCTCGCTCCCTACCTGATCCCGCTCTACACGCTCGTCGTTTTCGCCTTGTATGGCTGCGCCTCGTTGCTCTGGGATCTTCAGCATGGCTGGACCGTGCCGCTCTACTTCTGGAGTCTCATCGTGAAGCCCGCGTGGCTCTTCTATTTCTGGATCGGCGTCACTTGGTCCTTCCACATTTCTTTCACCTACACTGTGCTTCAGCAGGAGCAGAGCGACCTCCTGGCCAATGGCGAGTTCTTCTCCATGATGCTCATCTTTCTGTGCAACATCGCCGTGCTCGGTCTGCTGTTTGTGCTGGCCTCACCGGGAGGTCAAATCGACGCCGCATGGGAGAACGTGAAAGGCATGACCGTCTGGACTTATTCAACGCTCTGGGCAGGCATCGCATGGGCAGGCGTTGAACTCTGGCATCTCATCGTATGGCTGGCTGGAGAGGCTTGGGTGATTCTCAAATGGCTCGCCGTCGAGCTCTGGGCCTTGATGGTCAAAGCGTGGGTCTGGGCGAGGAAGTGAAGAAAGTAGTCAGCCCTGCGAAGCTGCAGGCTGTTGCTTCAGTGATTCCAGATAGGCGATGAGATCGGCGAAGTCAGACAAGGTCATGGCCGCGTGCAAGCCCTCGGGCATGAGGGAGATGTTGCTCTCATCTCGTTTGGCGATCTGATCCCGGCGCAACACATGCCGTTGCGCCAGCGAATCCACCAGCGTGAGTTCCGTGGCTTTTTCATCGCGAATGAAACCCATGAGGACCTCTCCATTTTTCAAGGTGAGCACCGTGGAGCGGTAGCCGTCGAAGATCTGCTTCGATGGATAAAGCACGGATTCGATGAGCGTCGAACGGGCGTATTTAGCTCCGATGCCGGAGAGGTCCGGGCCGATCTGTCCACCTTGACCGTTCACTGCATGGCAGATGGTGCAGTGAACGGTCTCCTCGAAAATCTTCCGACCCTGCTTCGCAAAACCCAAATTCACCGTGGCGAACTTCGCATACTCTTCCACGGAGGCAGGCTTCGCTTCGCCTTCAAACAACGGTCCATTCAGCGCTGTCTCATTGCGGTGAAAGGCACGTTGCAGCTCGGCCAATACCTGACCGCTGAAAAGCTTTTCCTGATGCCGCTTCTCGATGGCGGGCAGTGCTTCTTTGCTGATCTTTTGAATGGCCCGACGCGCGTTGTCCCGGATCGCATCGTCCTTATCTCCGAGCGCGTCCAAATAGAGATCTAGCGCCGCCATGTCCGGCATTTCCCTGAGCGCCGTCAGGACGACCTCACGGAAAGCAGCCTCGTGATACAAGGGGATCAGCTTGGGCACGGCTCTCTTAACCTTCAGAAGACCGAGGGCTGTAATAGCAGCTTTTCGGGTGTTGATGACCGGATCATCCAGAAGATTTAGGGCCGCCTTGGAAGCTTCTTCTCCGCCGATGCGGGCCAGCGTTTCAGCAGCGGCAAAGCTGACCGCTGTGTCGGGATGATGCAGCAGATTTACGAGAGCCGGAACCGCTTCGGTAGAGCCTGTTTCACCGAGAGCGGTCAATACCAATCGCACGGTCTCTGGGTCCTTGACCATGAAGACCAGCTTGGACAAAGCTTCGACCGTGGCTTTATCGGCAAGGTTTCCAGCGGCATGGATTGCTTCCGGCAATAGTGCAGTATTCCCCGCAGGGTCCGCAAAAAGAGCGCAAACCAGCGGACCTGCTGTCGAGTCTTTTAGCGCTCCCAGCGTGAGCAGAATCGCCTTCCTGATCGCGGTGTCTTGTTCTTTGGAGAACATCTCATGGAGCAACGGAATCACGCCTCGATGGCTTGCGGTTTGAGCCGCGTTCACAGCCGCGAATCTCACGGGAAGAGCGGCGTCTTTGAGTGCGGCCTCGATCGCATCGAGAACCTTCAGCGTGCCGCCCCAATCCACGGTCTTCGGCTCAGGCTCGCCCTTCACCGGCTGTGTGCCCCACCATTTGCCATCCCATGCGGGCTGCTTCCCGTGCAACTGAGCCAGTTCCGTCAAGACCAACGCACGGGTGGTGGCGTCCACTTGACCATCCGTCACGAACGCGGCCATCGACTCCACATTGGCTTCGGAATAAGTCTCCCGCATGGCGAAGCGGGTGCCTTCAATCACCGCAGGAATAGGGCTGCGAAGCCCGATGGCGATGCTGCTCCAAGCTTTTTGATCAGCACGGCCAATGCGATTGAGCGCGGTAAATTTCGCGTAGCGTGTGAAGAAATCTTGCTCCTCCAATGAGGAAGACAAAGCCGCGACTCCAGCCGCATTTCCGATGCGGCCCAGTGCCGTCGCCACGCGGAAACGGATAGTCGCATTAGGATTATTCAAGGCTGGAATCAGCGTGGCTACCGCCTCAGTGGCGCGTCGTGTGCCGAGCTGACGGATGGCTTGAGCGCGGACGGACACATCGCTATCGCTGGCGGCGATTTTGATGATCTGATCACGCGATGAAACACCGGCATCAATCGCGTCCAAGGTCCAGATGGCGTGCCATCGGGCGTGCGGAGGCGCGGTCGTATCAGCCAGCAGTGCCAAGAGGGCGGGCACCGCTTTTTGACCGCGTTCCGCCAGCCGATGCTGCGCCACTAAGCGGACGCTTTGCGCCGGATGTTTGAGCGCGGCGATGAGTTCTTCGTTGGAGGCCTTGATTGGAAGGCCACTCGCCGCATCCTGCCACCAGTCGGGCTTCGGCGTGGCCAGACTCTTGCCGGTGTAGGTCACTTTGTAGAGACGACCGAGCACTTGAGGGGAACCCCAGCCAGCAAAGTTCCAGTCCGCGACGTAAAGGCTCATCCCATCGGGTGACCAAGCGAGGCCGATGGGACGGAACTCCCAGCGAGCTTCCCGCAGGAAGTCGTGGCCTTCTTTGAGCACACGATCATCAATGAGGTAGGTGCCGCCATCGCGCTTGAGCCGGAGTTGGAGGACTTGTCGGCGACCCCATTCGCTGAGGAAAAGGTTGTTTCGATACTCCATCGGGAGCGCGTCTTCATTGTAAGTGAGCGACGCCGTCGGTGAGCCATGTCCGAAGTCCGCCATCATCCAGAGCGTGTAGGGACGCTGCGGTTTGTAGTCATAAGGGTAGCCGTAGAAGCCGCCGTCCACCATGTGCGTGATGCGGGTTTCCCAGCCGTTGCCGTCATCCGTATTGTCATAGGTGAACAGCTCGTCCTCCTCATTGATGGCCACATCCAGATGATTCCGCGTGCCGGTGCAATAAACCTCCAAGCCCGTGCCATCAGGCCGGAAACGGAGGATGCCACCCCCGCGAAGCTCGGCCTTGCTGCCATCATGGCCCACGGCACCGAGGATGCCTTTGTCACCGGTGCTCATGTAAAAATAGCCATCCATGGCCAGACGCATATTGGAAGGCAAATGGTCGTTGAACCCGCTGCTGGCCGGAAAGGGATTGGTCGTGAAAAGCTCCTGCGGATGGCGGCCAATGCCGTGATCATCCTCGAACAGGGTGACCATCGGACAATGATGGACATAGAGCCGCCCATCCAGGTAAGCCAAGCCGAAGACCGCGTAGAGATTCTCTG
>JANYJH010000360.1 GCA_025361865.1 Phragmitibacter sp. | reverse complement strand
AGCTAACCCACGGTCAAGGCGAAACCGTCCGTCCCGGCGGGGTTTTTGAGATGTCATAGAAACGCCGCCGGGACGGACGGCGCTCCCAGGGCTCCAGTCATCAAGCCCTGACTTCCGTAGAGCTCAGCACGGCACCCAGCTCATCCACCGTTCCTTTTGCGAGCTGCCAATAAATCAGTGCTGCCGCACCACCGCCGATGAACAAGGAGAAATTCGCCAGCGGTTTGAGCAGCGGAATCATGTTGCAACTCAGAGCCAGCAAGGCCGCTGGAAGGATAGCCACGACGGCTCGCAGATTGACTCCGTTTTGATACCAGTAGCGGCCTTTCGTGGACATGGTGTAAAGCTCTTCCACGATGACCTTGCGACGTTTGATGAAGTAGAAATCTGTGAGGATGATGCCGTAGAGAGGGCCGATGGCACAAGCCAGAAGGTCGATGGTGTAATGGATGACGGCGGGGTTGTTGAACAGATTCCACGGAGTGAGAAAGATGGAGCCGGTGGCCGCCATCATGCCGCCTGCACGCCAACTGATCTTGCTGGGTGCGAGATTAGAAAAATCAAAAGCGGCAGGCACGAAGTTGGCCACGATGTTGATGCCAATGGTGGCGATGACAAAGGTGAGCGCGCCGATGAGCACGGCGGTAATCGAGTCAATGCGGCTGACCATTTCCACAGGATCACTGATGAGTTCACCGAACACGGGGAGCGTCGCCGAAGTCGTGATGACGGTGACCACCGAGAACGCAAGGTAGTTGAGCGGAAGCCCGAGGATATTGCCCTTCTTCACCTCATCGAAGCTTTTACAATAGCGCGAGAAGTCGCCAAAGTTCAGCACGGGTCCCGCGAAATAGGAGGCCACTAAGGAAGCCGCAGTGATCATCGCAGGCACCACTTCCCAACCGTGATATTTGACGGCACCGATCTTGAAATCGAGGTTCTTCCATCCGGCCTTATAGATCATCCAGCCCGCGAGGATGAACATGATGACATAGACCGCTGGGCCAGCGAAATCGATGAACTTTTTGATCATCTCCATGCCGTTCCAGAACACGAGCGCTTGCAGCAGCCACATTGATAAGAAGCCCACCCAACCAAGCGCGGACAAACCGAAGAAGCCATGCAGCTTCACATCCGCATAGGGCATGAGATGCGGTGACATCTTCAGCAGCAGAATGACCAGCGCATGTGAGGCTAGGTAAGTCTGAATGCCATACCATCCCACGGCGATCAAACCACGAATCATCGCGGGGATGTTCGCTCCCAAGACCCCGAACGTGGCCCGGCACATCACCGGATAAGGAACGCCGTTCATCTGGCTGGGCTTGGCCACGAGATTGCAGAAGAACCGCACGATGAAGATGCCGGAGAGCAGTGAAATCAGGACCTGCCAGCTCGTCAGCCCGAGCGCGAAGAGGCTTCCGGCGAAGACATAGCCGCCCACGCTGTGAACGTCAGACATCCAGTAGCAGAAGATATTGTAGTAGTTCCAGGTCTGCTTCTTCAGCGGCGCGAGGTCGGCATTGTAGAGGTTCGGCGCGGAGCCTGCGATCTCCATGATCTCGCCGTCTTCAGAACTGTGAGGAGTTGCCATGACCGGAATGAATGAGGCGGAGTTTAACTCCCGCGATAGGTGCTGTAAGCCCACGGGGAAACGAGGAGTGGGACGTGATAATGAAGGGCGGGATTCGCGATGCCAAAGCGCAGCGGCACCAGATCGAGAAACGGTGGCGTGTCCGTCGGAGTGCCCTGGCGCTTGAAGTAATCGCCGACATGAAAGACGAGCTCGAAGACCCCTTTCCTCATCTCACTGGCGCTGAGCAACGGAGAGTCCACACGGCCATCGGCATTGGTGATGATCGTCTTGACGAGCTTCCAAGTGCCGGAGTCTTCCTCCATCAGATCAATGGTCATCTCAGCGGCGGGGCTGCCGTGAACGGTATCGAGAACATGAGTGGAGAGCCAGCCGGACATGGGATGCTTTGGGTGAAGTTCACAGGACTATGGCCTGCAATCGTAGGGCTGCTATCTTTTCAATTTCCACCTGCGCGGCGTAGAGCTCTTCTTCATAAGTGTTCTGCAACCGATGCTCAAAGGCGCTGAGAATGGCGCTCTTGTTATTGAGTCGGGCACAGATCACAAAGGGGAAACCGAACTTCGTTTTGTAGGCCGCATTGCTGGTGTTGAACTTGTCCAACTCCTCTTGAGTCAAGAGGTCGAGCCCTGCCGAAGCCTGCTCGTTCGTTGACTCCGCAGTCAAACCTCCAAGGCGATCTCCAAGATCGGGATGAGCGATGATGAGCGCCAGTTGCTCTGCGGGTAAGGAATGACGCAGGACCTCACACATGGCTTTATGAAGTGATTCCACATTGTCAAAAGGTCGCATGTTCCAGGAGCGTTGCGCGACCCAAGGCGAGTGTTCAAAGACGGAGCCGAAGGTGGAGACGAAGTCCGCCTCTTTCATCACATTGATTTCGATGATTGTATATTGGCTCATGAAACGGGAAATGATGATCAGAGGGCTGGAGCGTCAGCTACTTTCGATCCTCGCGGTCATAAGGCAGACCGAGGCTTGCGGGCTCGTTGCTGGCTCCTTTTTCAAGGCGGCGCGTTGACCAGATGAGAACGCCGATCGTGAAGAGATAAGGCAACATCGTCAGCAGATAAGGCGACACGCTGGTGCCGTGAGCTTGAAGCTGAAGCTGCGCGGCATTGATGCCACCGAACAAGTAAGCGCCGAAGAGTGCTCGCGGTGCGGACCACATGGAAAAGATGACGAGTGAGACAGCGATCCAGCCGCGACCTGCGGTCATGTTCTCCACCCAGAAGGGCGTGTAGGCCAAACTCATGTAGGCACCGCCAATGCCGCTGATGCCAGCACCAAGGGCCACTGCCCAGAAGCGATAACGAGTGACCGGAATGCCCGAAGTATCAGCCGCGCCGGGGTTTTCACCGACCGTGCGCAGATACAATCCCCAGCGTGTTCTTGAGAAGAACAGGGCGATGAGAACGACGAGGATAACGCTGAGATAGACGAGAATATCCTGACGAAACATAGCTCCAAAGATAGGGATTTTGGAGAGAAGTGGAATCTCGATGCGGGAGAGCCCATCAAGGCCCTTGCCCACAAAGCTGCGACCAAACAAGGCGCTCACTCCGACTCCCAGCATGGCCAAAGCCAGACCGCTGACGATTTGATTGCCCTTCAGATAAACGGTGATCAGCGCGTGAAGCATCCCAGCGATCATCGTGAAGAAGATGGCTGCGAGCACGCCTGCGGTGAAACTGCCGGTCATGGAAGTCACGGCGAAGCCTGCCAGTGCGCCGATGAGCATGAGCCCTTCCACGCCCAGATTGATGACGCCGCTGCGTTCACAGATGATGGCACCAAGAGTGCCGAAGAGGATCGGCGTGCCTGCTCGGATGGTGGTATCAAAGATGGTTTCGATGAGGTCAATCATACGGCGACGGGTGTTTTAGGCTCACGCACGAGGGTGATACGGTGATTCACGAAATACTCGGAGGCGAGCAGGAAGAAGAGCAGCATCCCTTGGAAGACATTGATGAAGGACTCAGGCAGCTTGTAGGTGATCTTCAGCGCATCTCCGCCGACATAGACAATGCCGAAGAAGAAGCTGACGATGACCACGCCCGCCGCGCTGCGTCGGGCCAGCCAAGCGACGATCACAGCGGTGAAGCCATAGCCAGGAGAGATGTTATCCTGCAAGCGGGTCACGACACCGGAGACTTGCGCAAAGCCCGCTAATGCGGCCAGCGCGCCGCTGAGGAACATGACGAAGATCGTCTTCGACTGGATGTTCATGCCAGCATACTGAGCGGCGCGCGGGTTGTTGCCGATGACTCGCAACTCATAACCCCAGACCGTTTTTTCAGTGAAGACCCAAAGGATGGCGGCCAGCACCAGTGAGATCCAGAAACCGGAATGCAGTCGCGTATCGAAGTAAGTGCTGAGAATGGCATTCGGCGGGAAGTCCGCTGTTTGCGGGAAGCCGTAGCCTTTCGGATCACGCCAGCCTCCATAGACAAGGTATTTCACGATGCCCGCTGCGATGTAGTTCAGCAGCAGCGTGATGATAACTTCGTTGACCCGATAGCGGGCTTTCAAAGCACCAGCAATGGCCGCCCAGATGCCACCGAGTATCATGGCCATGATCATCATCATGGGGATCATGAGCCAGGTGGAAGTGATGCCGCTGAAGAGCGCGACCCAAGTGGCTCCCAGGGCTCCCATGTAGAGCTGCCCTTCCGCGCCGATGTTCCAGAGCTGCATTCGGAAAGCGAGCATGACGCCGAGTCCCGTGAAGATTAGCGGCGTGGCTTGCACGAGGGTTTCGCTCAAGCCATAAGCGGAGCCCAGCGCTTCAATGCCGACATCACGATACGCGGCGAAGGGATTGACTCCGGCCATCACGAGAAACAGCGCGACCACGATCAAAGCGAGCACCAGACACAGCAGCGGTGTCATTAAATTGAAGAGCGCAGACTGGGATTGGCGTTTTTGAATGAGTAGTTTCATACAGGTGCTTCTCCAGCCATCATCAGGCCGATTTGTTCACGAGTGGTTTTAGTTGGATCGACAATCCCCACGAGCTTGCCTCGGAACATGACGGCAATGCGGTCGGAGACTTTTAGGAGTTCATCGAGGTCTTCAGAGATGAGCAGCGTGCCCATGCCGGTCTCGCCTGCCTTCGCAATGACGCTATGAACAAAGCCCGCTGCGCCAATATCCAAGCCGCGCGTGGGATACAAGGCGATGAGCAGTTCCGGCTTGATGCCCAGCTCACGGGCGATGATGACTTTTTGAATATTGCCACCTGAGAGGACGCGCACTTTGGCTCCACTGGGACCAGCTTTGATGTCGTAGCGTTCGACCTGAACCTTCGCGTTATCGCGGATGGCCTTGTTTTTCTGGAAGATGAAATTGCAGAACTCAGGGGCCTTGTAGCTCTTGAGGACGAGGTTTTCATCTACGGTCAAATCCGGCGCGATGCCCTGCGCTTTACGGTCTTCAGGGACGTGACCGATGATGGAGAAGTGCTTTCCATTGCCCCAGTCTTTCGTCACGTCCACACTGCGGAGGCGGATGTTTCCGTTGATGGGTTTGCGAAGACCAGCTAGCACTTCGCCAAGAGCTTTCTGGCCATTGCCTGCGACGCCTGCGACGCCGAGCACTTCGCCGGCATAGATGTCCAAGTAGAAATCATCGAGCTCACGGGTGCCGCGTTCGTTGTTGGCCTCAATACCGTGAACAGAGACGAGGACGTTCGGCTGAGCATGAGAAACCTTACTCCAAGTCGGCACTTCATCTTCGCCGATCATCAAGCGGGCGAGCTTCGAGGTGTCATAGTCACCCGCTGTGACGGTGGCCACGGAGCGGCCTTTCTTCAAGACGGTGACGCGATTGGAGAGTTCCATGACCTCCCGCATCTTATGAGAAATGAAAATGATGGAGCTGCCTTTGGCCCGCAGTTTCTTAAGGAAATCAAAGAGCTTATTCGCTTCTTGCGGTGTGAGCACAGCGGTCGGCTCATCGAGAATGAGTAGTCGGGTATCGCGAACGAGCAGCTTGATGATTTCGATCCATTGCTGTTGTCCGATGGAGAGTTTCCAGACGGGTGTGTCCAGATTCAAGTCCAAGCCAAGGTCACTAACAATGGCGGCTACGCGAGTCTTCAGCGCGGCGCGATCGAGCTTGAAAGTAAGGTTATCAATGGCGAGGAGAATATTATCCAGCACCGAGTGATTCGGCACGAGCATGAAGTGCTGATGCACCATGCCGATGCCTTTGGAAAGCGCATCAGCAGGGCTGGCTAGCTGGACGGGTTTACCATCCAGAAGGATGCGCCCAGAGTCCGGTGCATACAGGCCGGAGAGCACGCTCATCAGGGTGCTTTTCCCTGCGCCGTTTTCACCGAGCAGCGTGAGGATTTCGCCAGGGCGAACATCCAATGAAACGTCATCCAGCGCCTTTACTCCAGGAAAGGTTTTGGTGATGCCTTCTAGTCTGAGGAAACTCTCGCTCACGGTGGTATCAAAGGTAGAGGGTTGCTTCCGGGGACACGCGGGTGTCCCCGGAATATGACAACAACATGATGCGCTAAACTACTCCTTCATCTTCGCGATGGTGCCTTTGACCCCTTCCACGAAGTAATCCATTTTCAGTTCCTCTTCGTCAGGAAGGACCTTGCCTTCCGGCACCACGACTTTGCCTTCTTGGTTCTTAATGGGACCAGTGAAGTGATGGAAAGTGCCAGCGATCATTTCCTTGCGCTTCGCGGTGACGAGGGCTTTGACATCGTCAGGAACGGCTGCGGTCATCGGGCCGAGATCAACGATCCCCGTCTCAATGCCCCACCAGTCAGCTCCGGCTTTCCAGGTGCCTTCGTGAACCTTCTTGGCGGCATCTGCATAATAGACACCCCAGTTCCAAACTGGAGCGCAGAGGTAGCCTTTCGGGCCAAAGGTCGGCATGTCGCAGTTGTAACCCATCGCGAATTTACCGGCCTTTTCAGCGGCTTGCAGAGTGGCCGGGCTGTCCTGGTGCATGGCCAGAACATCACAATCCACACTGAGCAATGACTCAGCGGCGGAGCGCTCAACACCGGGGTCAAACCAAGTATTGGTCCACACGACTTTAACGACGGCTTTCGGATTCACGCTTTGCGCACCGAGAGCAAAAGCATTGATCCCACGAATGACTTCAGGGATGGGGAACGCGGCCACGTAACCGAGAACGTTGCTCTTGGTCACCTTACCAGCGATCATGCCGGACAGGAACCGAGGCTGCTCGATTTTGCCAAAGTAGGTGCCCACATTCGGCTTGGTCTTGTAACCCGCGCAATGCAGGAAGGCGACCTTTGGGAAGGACTTGGCGACTTCAACCGTCGGATCCATGTAGCCGAAGCTGGTGGTGATGATAAGGTTGTAACCTTTCTGGGCAACGCCGCGAATCACACGCGCTGCATCTGCGCCTTCAGGCACGGATTCGATGTAAGTGGCGTCTTTGACGAACGGCAGCTTGGCCATTTCTTTGCGCCCCTGATCATGGGCAAAAGTCCAACCTGCATCTCCCACAGGGCCGACGTAAATGAAGGCCGCCTTGACCTCCACCTCCGCATGAATGGCCATTGGAAGTGCGATGAATGCTGCGACGGCAGCGAGTATCTTTTTCATAAGATGATTCTAGAGTGTTTGATATGAAGGGGTGGGGGAACGAACTGGCCCGGTGCTGACCAGTTCATAGATTCAAGATGGGACGAGGCACCGCCATAGTTGAAAGGCTCTGGATGGAGCCGTTAGAATACTACTTGAGCGATGATCTGTGGAACGACATCGTTTTGACCTTTGACGCCGAATTCATTGACCCAGATGTCCACTTCCGTTCCGAAGTAGAACATGCCCTTCTTGTGGAAGAGCTTGTCACCCACGTCCATCATCAACTGAGGGCTGGTGTGGAAGGTGGAGTGTGTTCCGCCTTCAGCACCGTTGTAGTCAGCAAAGCCTTTGAAGACAAAGTCAGCACCGAAGAGCTTAAAAGGAGCGGCCCAGACAGCGGTCAACTGCCAAGTGCTACCATGAAGATCCGTGTCATCGCGCCAGTAGGCGTTTAGGCTCATCACTTGGAAGCCTGGAATGTCCAGATCAACCGCGACACCATGCAACTGGGCAAGGTGTGATTTGTCCAAGGTCAAACCGAAGGCCTTGTTGACGTTGCCCAAAGAGTTGGAATAACCCACTTCCAGCGTGCCGGAGTAGATATAGAAATCTTTGAGAATGCCAGTCTTGTAGGAAGTCCCAGTGAGTTTGCTGAGGCTCAGACGAGGATCAATTTCACCGTAGATGTCAAAGCCAGCTCCAGGCGTTGCACCGCCGTGGGTGGCGATATTGGCAAAGTCCACGAAGAAGAACAAGTCACCGAGTTTATTGTCATCGTAATGCTCAATTGTGATGATGTCCCGATCCTTGGAGTTTGAAAAAGGCACATCCCAATTCAGACCATAAAGATAGGTCACGCTGGAAGCGGAGAAGTTGAAGAAGCTGTCCGATTTCGGAGCAACCGTAGTTACAGCCTTGGCTGGAGCTCCGGCCATTGCTGAGCCGGAAAGAAGCGCGATGGCGCTCAGGCCCAGAAGGGCGGTGGTGGCTCGCAAAAACGAGCGGGAGTAGCTCGGTGCGAGGTTGGATGATTGATGGGCTAGTGTGTTCATAGGATTGCTGCTTAGTGGTTGTTTAGCGTTATTTCCTGCGGCCAGATGGCTTGTGTGGAGCGCTGGCGATGTGGTTGTTTATCTCTGCTTTTACTTAAGAGGGTTTGCCTACACTTTTCTCTGAGTCAGCAACGAGCGTGCCTTCCCTAAGATGAATTCCTAATAAATCACTACACCCAAGGTGGTAGGGTTAGGTATCTTTCACATGCATGAATTTGCCCTGATGCTGGTGACGAATCCAGTAATCAGCCTAATGGACAGCTCTCCATCATGTAGCCCGACATCGGCTACGAAGCGAATGTTAGGCTACTGGGCCGATAGCTCCTGCCTGATCTCTTGGGCAAAATGACAGGTCAGATGACGGCGATGCGGAGGCGTGCCGTGGAAGTCATCAAAGTAGAGATCTTCGGGAATCGCGGTATCTAGCGCCTGCTTCAAGGCTTCCGCCGTTGGATGCGTAGTGAACTTCAACTGCACAGGCCGTTTGGTGGCAGCGGTTACGGTGATGATTATGCTGCCGGACTCAGGACAACGAGTGCCTATTAGCAGCACCGATGAGCGGCCCTCCTTCGTCAGTGAGAAACGGCGAAACGCATAGGTTTTCCGAAGCGCTGATTCAGGCAGAAAGATGCTGCGCAATAACTCACCGGGACGCAGAACATTGGCATGGTTATCGGTCACGAAGTCCACGACGGAAACTTCGCGCGGTGTGCCATTTCTTGGCCACAGCGTGCAGACGCCTTCAAGCGCGGCGGTCAGCGAAATCATCGCTCCAGCAGGTAGCGACATGCAAACATTGCCACCTACCGTGGCCTCATTCCAAATCTTAAAGGAAGCGAGCAACGAGCGGCAGCATTCGCGGAAGAGTGGCGCGGCCTTCCATTCAGGCGGCGCGATGAAGGCTTCCAACTCGGCGATCTTGCAGGTGGCTCCAATCTCCAGCCCCTTGGATGAAACGGTCAATGAAGGCCACGCGAACGATTCAATATCTATGAGTGTATGAATCTCCGGCTGTGGCTCGGAGAACAACCAAGTGCCGCCCGCCAACCAACTGTAGCCGGACTGCCAGTTCTGCACGGCCTCGGCATTCGTCTCGCGGCGGTATTCAGTGATGGTATTGAGGTCCATATTGAGTAACGGTTTTAGGATTTTAGAGTGCCATTCAAATGAACCTCATTAATGAACAACGTCTGGGAGTGGTGATCTTGTCCGCCGGTGCTTCGAGCCGCATGGGTTCGCCGAAAGCCCTTCTGCGCTGGCGTGAGAGCACGATCCTTGAGCATCTGCTTTCGGTCTGGAAACTGGCGGGAGCCGCGCAAATCGGCGTTGTCTTTGATCCAACCAATCAAGCCGTCATCGAGGAGCTGGATCGGTTGAACGTGGCGGATCGCATCCCGAATCCTCATGCGGCGGAGGGCATGATGTCTTCTCTGCGTGCGGCTTCGGCTTGGAAGCATTGGGAGTCGAGAATAAATCGCGTGGCCATCGCTCTGGTGGACCAGCCGCAAATGACGGTGCAGATCGTGAAGGGACTGATGGGCTTTACCCAAGCGCATCCTGAGGGGATCTGCCAACCTGAATGCAATGGCCGACGCAGTCATCCGGTGATTCTTCCGCGAAGGGATTTGGATGAACTCGGCAGCGCTCCAGAAGAGACGCTGCGTGACTTCATTCAAAGCCGCGCTGATCGCCGAAAGTTTTTCCCATGTGACGAACCGGCCATGTTCGAGGACTTGGACACGCCTAGCGAATACGAACGCGCCAAGGCTGCGGACGATGCGAGGAGCGCTTAGTGTTTTCATCATTTACATGTCGTTGGCCAGAGCTGCGGCACAGCGATTGTGGGTTTCAATGACAGGCTGCATATCCATCGTAACGATCTGCCCTTCATGGACGACGATCTTGCCGTTGATGACCGTGTAATGAGCCTTCTCAGGAGCGCAGAAGACGACTGCGGCCACAGGATCGTGCAAGGCTCCGGCATAGCCGATGGTGTTAAGATTCAGCGAGAAGAAGTCGGCGCATTTTCCGGCTTCGAGCGAGCCGATGTCGGTTCTTCCCAGCACACTGGCTCCGCCGAGCGTGGCCACTTCAAGGGCTTCGCGAGCCGTCATCCATTCCTGCTGCCGGATGGGGTGCGATTGAGAAAGCAGGAAGTGTTTGCGTGGGCCTTCGGGTGGCAGCAGTCCAAGACGAAGCCTTGCCAGAAGCATGGCCTGACGGACTTCGAGAAGCATATTGGAAGAGTCGTTGCTGGCAGAGCCATCAACGCCGAGTCCGACCTTCACACCAGCGGCCATGTATTTTTTCAGAGGCGCGATGCCAGAGCCGAGACGCATGTTTGAGCAAGGACAGTGAGCCGCGCCGCAGCCAGTCTGCGCGAACTTTTTGATCTCGTCATCATCCACATGAATGGCGTGCGCAAACCACACATCATCGCCGAGCCAGCCGAGCGTTTCCATCCAATCCACAGGCCGAAGACCGAAGCGCTCCAGCGTGTAGCGCTCTTCATCCAGCGTCTCGCAGAGGTGCGTGTGGAGCTTCACGCCGTATTGCCGCGCCATCGCCGCCGAGTCTTTGAGCAGGCTCGTGGTCACGGAAAAGGGCGAGCAGGGAGCGAGGACAATCTGCGTCATGGAGCCGGTCGCGGCATCGTGATGAGCTTTGATCACGCGCTCGCTGTCCTGCATGATGAAGGCTTCGTCTTCAACGCAATCATCGGGAGGCAGACCGCCCTGCGATTCACCGAGCGACATGGAACCGCGACTGGCATGGAAGCGAACGCCGAGGTCTTTGGCGGCCTGAATCTGGCAATCAACATTGTTGCCGTTTTGATAAAGATACGTGTGATCAAAAACGGTGGTGCAGCCAGAGAGCGCCAGTTCCGCGAGGCCGATAAGCGTGCTCGCGCGGGAGGCTTCTTCATTGGTCTTCGCCCAGATTCGGTAGTGCGCTTTCAGCCACGGGAAGAGGTTGTTGTTCTGCGCAGCGGGCAGATTGCGCGTGAGCGTCTGGTTGAGATGGTGATGCGTGTTGACGAAACCAGGCAGCACGATTTGGCCACTGAGATCAATCACCGTATCAGCCGTGGCGGGCAGCTCATCACTGGGGCCGACTTGTTTGATGATGCCATTCTCGGCGTAGAGGCCACCGTTTTTCAGTTCACGGCGCTGGCCATCCATCGTGACGAGGACAGCGGCGTTTTTAGCGAGCAGGGAGGACATGATGAATGATCTAGGTAATGAGGTTTTGGTGTATTCTCTTTGTTCTGCATGAAATGTGCCTACACACTAGCTCGTTTTCCTCAACCTCACCTAAAGCTCCCGCCATTGCCATGAACCAACACGAGGAACTTTTCCAGCAGCACCTGCCACTTGCGGACAGCATTGCGGCTGGATACTCGAACATCCCCGGCGTGCAGCGCGATGATGTTGTCTCCATCGCTCGCCAAGCTCTGCAACGCGCCGTGGAGAGCTACGATGCCAGCCGGTGGCCGCTTGCACCCTATGCCGGACGGGCCATTCGCAATGCATTGAACACTCTATATCAGCGCGAAGTCCGGCACGCCCGCGTCGTCATTTCAGAGTCCCTCATCCCTTGCCTCGACTCAGCGGGAGAACCCGTGCCGCTCACCGACAAATGGGCCGACTCAGCCCAGAACACCGTGCTCCAAGCCGGGCAGCAGGAGAGCAGCGCCCTGCTCTTGCAACTCATGGCTCAGCTCCCGGAGCGCACCCAGGGCATCCTCACACGGCTCGCGTCCGGGCAAAGCCATGCCGAGATCGGCGCAGCCCTCGGTGTTTCCAAGCAGGCCATCCACAAGACCGCCTCCGCCGCGTTCGCTCTCCTCCGCACGCAGCTCGGCACCCTCGGTTTCGGCGGGCTGGACACCGTAGGCCTCCTGAAGTCCAACACTGGCGATGCACTTCCGGCCGCAGCCGGTTGACGATTTCCCCATCGCCCGGTAAGAGCCCCCACAACAGCATGTCTGCCAAAGTCACCCTCACCATCAAAGAAGGAGCCGGACAGGGCAAAACCTTCACCTTCCTCTCCCACGATACCTTCCTGCTGGGCCGCATGGACGACTGCCACGCCTGCATCCAGGACGACAGCTTCGTCTCCCGCCACCACTTCCTGCTTGAAGCGTGCCCGCCGCAGGCATCGCTGCGGGATCTCGGCAGCCTGAACGGCACCTTCGTGAACGACAAATGCTGCGGCGGGCGGAAGGCAGGCGAGACCCCCGAGCAAGGTGCGAAGCGCGCCTATCCCGAAGTCGAGTTGAAGCACGGCGACACTATCCGCGTCGGCAGCACCGTGCTGAAAGTCGGCGTCGAGATCGCGAAGGTTAACCCCGCCGCGCCGCCCGTCCCACCTGCCTTGCCGAACATCGCCAAGCTCTCCCCGGAACAAGTCGCCGCCCAGCTTCTGAACCTCATGCAGGCCAAAGGCGCAGGAGCAAAGCCCAAGCTCCAAATCCCCGGCTATCGCATCGAAGTCGAGCTCGGACGCGGCGGATTCGGAGCCGTCTTCGGTGCCGTGCGCGAGAGCGACGGCACACGCGTCGCCATTAAGGTCATGCTCCCGCGAGTAGCAGCAGAGAAGGCAGCCGTGGCACAGTTTCTTCGTGAGATGGAAGTTACCGCCAAGCTTCAGCATCCGAACATCGTCCGCGTCTTCGACATGGGGCAGGAGGGCGGCATCTTCTACTTCGTCATGGAATACTGCTCCGGTGGAAGCCTCTGGGACTTCATCCACAAGCAGGGCGGCAGC